>JAKSSQ010000135.1 GCA_024403005.1 Clostridia bacterium
TCTCCAATGGAAAATGCGTGCATGTAATCCGCCAGAGCTACCCATTCCTTAACGTCGTTGCCCTGTCTGTCCTTAAGAATGTGCTCATTAAAGTCTGTAATTACATTGCCCTCTTCGTCCTTAGGAGCGATGGAAAGCAGTCCCTTCGTCATTCCGTTGAGCATGCCGAGCATGTTAACTGCGTACATATTGCAGCAAATTTTGTACATTTTGTCATCTTCGATGAGTTCCAGCAGCTCGCCGTGGTCCAGACCTACGGTAGTTACTCTGTCCAGGATGATTCTGCGGGTGTTATAGCGATATTTTATGCCGGAATAACTCATTTTTATGTGGTTGTTAAAGGAACCGAGGGAAGAATCCAGCTCTGTAAGTAGCTTTAATTCCTTGCCCGTAATGTAGCCTACGACCAGATTGTGTCCGAGGCTTCCGTCTCTGCCTGAACCTAAAGAGCAGACTTCAAAAACGTCTTCAACGTTAACGTTGCCCTTTGTAAAGTTGTCTCGAATCGTGCCGAGCGCAACTATGGCGAGGTCGATGTCGTTTACGCCGCACTGCACAGCTTTATATCTGTACGCATCCGCAATAAGATTGCCCATGGGGAATTCATAATTTGCATCGTACATTTCGTTCACAGTATCGAAACGGTAAGGATTGTAGCAGATTACTTCGTCCATAGTGTAGTTCATGCCGGCCAGGTATTCCCTGTTCACCTTCTGCTTGAACCGATCAACATAGGCTGCAACAGCCGGATCTTCCGGAATT
Source organism: Clostridia bacterium (assembly GCA_024403005.1). Classification (GTDB taxonomy): domain Bacteria; phylum Bacillota; class Clostridia; order Peptostreptococcales; family Anaerovoracaceae; genus RUG11894. The sequence continues at coordinate 763 of JAKSSQ010000135.1, forward strand.
CTGCTGTCGCATTCGACTAATTTGTAAGATTCCAGCTGGGCTTTTCCGTCTTTAATGCGGAGGTCCATAATGCCTACGAACATGCCCATGCTGCCGCTGCTTCCGATAATTACGTCATTTTTAATTACCGGTTTTCTGTATTCTGTGTGGGTATGTCCGCTTAAAATTACGTCGATTCCGTCTACGCTTGCAGCCAGATCGATGTCTTCGCCGGTAGTTCCGTTGCCGTCTGTACCTGAGTGGGACAGGCAGACGATAATGTCTGTGGAATCCTTAAGTATGTCGACTGCGTTCTTTGCAGCCTCCCTGTAGTCTATCCAGTTCTGTCCGGATAAAGGCGAACATTCCACGGAATCTATGCCGGAAAGACCGATAATTCCGATGTTTAAGCCGCTGTTTCCGACTTTTACTATGCCTGTTTTAGCAATAGTCTGCTTGTCGAAGTGGTCTTTAATGAGCTGCTGGTCTTCTGTAAGATTTCCGCTGAAATCCATGTTGGACTGGATTATGGCAGGAATTCTGTCACCGCTGTTTTCCGCAGCTGTAAGCATGTTGGAAAGAGCTTTAGCACCGAAGTCAAACTCGTGGTTTCCAAGAGTCACGACGTCGTAGCCCATAGCTCCGAGAATTCTGAGTTCGCTGCCTTCCGTTTCGAAATTATGCGCAAGGAGCGTACCCATGGAAAAGTCGCCGGTGTCAGCAACGATAGTGTTTTCCGTTCTGTACTGGTCGATGATCCACTTCATTCTGGCAGCACCGCCGTGCTCCCTTACTCTTCCCTTAACATCCTGAGTACTGGTAATAAAGAAATCGTGGATGTCTCCGGTGAAGATAATTCTTAAGGGAGTGCCTTCCGGATTGCCGCCGGGGCCGTCTGCCCAGACCGGCAGCACGCTTGTTATTAAGATTAGAAGCGCTGCGAGGACAGCACTAATTCTGCGTTTCATATGCTTTCTTTTTCTCCGATTATTTCGCGTATATTGTGGTCACGAGAAGAGCCAGCCCTTCGCCGAATTTCTCCGGGGAAAGACCGGTGTAGTCGACTACAGCGCAGTTATCGTAGCGCGCATCGGGGGCGATACAGTAGTCTTCTATCAGTGAAGCCTGGGGCAGGTAAAGATTCAGCAGACTTCTTAAATTCGAATCTGCCGGAATGTCTTTAAATTCCAGGATAAAGTTGAGGCCGGAGCCTGCGTTTATAATTTTGCAGTATTCCGCGAATTCGGGCCTTAAAACCACGGATTTTAAGGATTCCAGAAGGCCGGAATAATGCTTTTTAAGCCTGTTTATGTGTCGCTCGAAATAGCCGCCTTCGATGAATTTCGTAAGGGTCAGCTGCTCGAAAGACGGTACTGTACAGTTGTAGAAGCCCATTTTTGTGCGCCAGGGCTCTACAAGGCCTGCCGGAAGTATCATGTAGCTGATACGGATTGCAGGTGCAATGGTTCTTGAGAACGTGTTTATGTATATGATTCGGCCGGAAGTGTCCATGGACTGCATGCTCGGTATGGGTCTTCCGGAAAATCTGAATTCCGAATCGTAGTCATCTTCTATAATGTAGCGGTTTTCACCTGCCACCAGCCAGGACATAATCTGCTGCCTGCGGCCGATGGGCATAACGGCGCCTGTCGGGAAGTGGTTGAAAGGCGTAATGTGGGCTATTTCTGCCCCGCTTTTCTCCAGTTCGCCGGGAATTACGCCGCCCTGGTCCAGCTTAAGAGGCACGATTTCCGCATCGTTCGCCTCGTAGACAAAGCCGATTTTTCTGTGCCCGGGGTTTTCCAGGGCATATTTTCTGGTTCTTCCGAAAAACTGAACCAGCATGTTGTAGAAATATTCAGAGCCGGCACCGATAAAAATCTGGCCCGGGTCCACCGACATGCCGCGTCTCTTAAAGAGGTCCTTCGCGATGGCTTCCCTAAGCTGTCTTAGGCCCTGTCCGGGGCCGGGTGCAAGTATGTCGGGGCCGCTGTCCAGTATGACCCCGCGCATGAGTCTTGACCACACGGAAAACGGGAAGAGTTCCGCAGCTGCGGAGGATGCGGAGCGGTTTTCCTCGGAAGCTTCGGAAGGTATTTCCGGAATAAAAACACCTGCAGATGCTCCGGAAAATGCCGGATTTGCGTCTAAAGAAGCGGAAAAACCTGCAACCTGGATATCTTCTACATAATATCCGGATCTTTCCCTGGAATAGATATACCCTTCTGCAAGGAGCTGGGCATAGGCATTTTCCACAGTAATCTTGCTCACGCCCAGGTGGTCTGCAAGGCTAATTTTAGAAGGCAGCTTGTCGCCGCTCTTTAAATGGCCTGCCAGTATATCCGATTTTACAGCTTCGCTCAGCTGCTCGTAGAGAGGCTGCTGCAGGGAAGCATCCAGGACGTAAGTAAGCATGGTTCCTCCGGTGGTAACTGTTTATTTGCCGAGCACTTTAAGCACTGCAGCGTGCATTGCTTCGGCCAGGGCTCTGTGCCCTTCTGCATTCATGTGGATCTGGTCTTCTTCTGCAGGCTGTGCATATAAAGACGCATCCAGGAAACAGCAGTTCTGTCTTTCTGCAATTTCCCTGTATAAAGGCGCAATCTGCCTGCTTAAAGGCGCGGAATTAGCCTTAAATTCGCAGCTTAGCCAGGATTCTTCGATGTTTTCTCCTACGTATATTGGAGCTGCAAGGATTATCTTTGGGTCAACGCCGGTTTCCTCGACGAGGAATTCCCTTGCGGTTACGACCAGCTTTTCCATGCCTTCTGCGATTTCTTCTAATTTAGGACGGAAGAAAAACTTAAGGTCGTTGGTGCCGAGCATAAAGATTATAACTTCTGCAGGCTTGCACATGTGCAGAGCCGGAAGAAGCGCATAGCTGCCGGTCTTCCAGACTTCGAAAGGTTCTGTGTAGCTGGCGGTTCTGCCGTTGCTGCCTTGCTCCAGAACTCTGTACTCGCTGCCCAGCATTTCCTGCAGGACGCCTGTCCAGCGGACATCGTAAGGGTGTCTTCCGCGGGTCACGGGTTCGAAGCCGAAGGTGTTTGAATCTCCGTAGCAGAATACTTTAATCGGTTCCATAACTTAAAATTCTCTCTTTAAAATGATGATCGATGCGCGGAACTTAAAGCCGAGTTCCCTGAATTTTTCGATAAGATCTGTTCTGTGCGCCGGTGCTGCGATGTGGATTTTGGGCTGGGTCCCTGCTTTGAGCCTTGCTGCAGCAAACTTAATAGCTTCATTTACATCGCCGGAGATAAATGCGGTTTCAAGGGCTGCATTTTTATTAAATCTTGCCCCTGTGAACACAATGCAATCGTCCTTAATGTGCACCATTTTGTTTTCGCACATCCACTTAAGATTCTCTTCGGAGTAATCGTAGAATGTTCGGTTGAAGTCGCAGAGACCGTCGTAGCCGGCTTTGCCAGCGTCTACTGCCGCTGCAATTTCAGAATACTCTGCAGGTCTGAAACCTGTTGCTTTGCAGGCTTCTTCCTCGGGATTTTCGGAAGGCATAATTGCATTCCATTTATCTGCATCGCCCTTAAGGCATTCGGGAATGTCTTCTCTTGCGATTAAATATTCGTCGTAGGTGGATATTAGCGTAAGGCCTTTCCTTTCTGCAATTTTTCTGGAAACGTGGCCTTCCACGCCGGTAAACATGCCTATGCTGCGCAGCCCCTTTTCTTCGCAGATTTCCAGGGCTTTGTCCCACATGGCTGTACCTGCGCCGCACTTCTGATACTCGGGCAGTACTCTGAGGATTTCGAACCAGCCGGAGCCGTCCGGAAGGAATGCCAGATGGGATATTCCGACAGGTTTTCCGTCTATGTATGCGGTGAGCATGGCGCCCTGAGTGGGGTCAAACATCTCTGTTTTTGTCTGGAAAAGGTACTGGTTGCTGGGCATTGCGGCCTTTTCTATGGCCATCATGGCTTCCAGTTCGTTTATATCTGCAATTTTTACAATTAGGTCTTTGCTTGCTGCGTTCATACTGCCTCCTGCTTCCGATATTACACCCGATATACCATTATAACAGAAAATACGAGCATTCTGTATGAATTCTGCAATACTGCTTTAGCTTGACCCAATGCAAAATACAATTGAATTATCCCCTGCCCGGCGTGGCACTCCGTCGACTAGACGTCTGAACTTGTGTTTCAACGGCGGCCATCCGCCAAAGTCTCCTTAAGTGCCACGCCGGGCAGAGACAATCTAAATCTAGTGATTATTCTGTTTTTTGACAGTAACAAGAAATGATAGAGTTTCTGTCAAAATTTGCGCTCATTTTCCTGTGGATCTGCCGAAGAAAGTAGCTCTGATAGGTTCTCAGACA
>JAKSSQ010000136.1 GCA_024403005.1 Clostridia bacterium
GCGGAAGCGGCAATCTCGGGCTCGAGGCCATAAGCCGCGGCGCAGAAATGGTTTTCTTCTCCGACTATTCCAGGGAAAGCCTTAGCCTCGCAAGAGAGAACGCAAAGCTCTTCGGCGTAGAGGACAGATGCGTTTTCCTTTCCGGAGATTTCAGAAACAACATTAAGAGAGTAAAGGATCCCGTAGACATTTTCTTCGCAGATCCTCCCTATGCAGATAAGAACATCGTTACAGTTCTTAAGTGCATCGACGAAGCAGGAAACTGCCCCGAAGGCGGCATCGTAGTATGTGAACACAAGCACAGAGACGTGCTCCCCGAAAAAGCATACGGCTTTACCTGCATTAAATCCAGAAGGTACGGCATTACAGGAGTTACAATCTACCAGAGAGACTCCGAATCCGCAGAAATGCAGCCGGAAAGCGCAGAAACAGAGGAAAGGATCGAGGAAGAATAATGAAAAAAGCACTTTTTGCAGGGTCTTTCGATCCGATTCATAACGGCCACATGGACATCATAAGACGCGCAGCCAGAATGTTCGACGAGCTTACCGTTGCGGTCACCGTTAACCTGGCCAAGAAGACTCTCCTTACGCCGGAAGAACGCAGAGACCTGCTGGTCGAAGCCGTAAAGGACCTGCCCAACGTTAAGGTAGACATTATCAGCGGCCTCCGCGCAGACTACATAAACAGCCACGACATCGACGTGGACGTAAGGAGCCTCCGAAATACTACGGATTTAATTTACGAAATGCCAGTAGCGCAGGGGTTTGATTATCTGTATAATAAGTGTGATACGGTAGCTCTGTTTACCGATCCCAAATATTCGTTTTTAAGCAGTTCGATGGTTAAGGAATTTGCCTGTCTCGGCGGCGACGTGAGCCAATGGGTGCCGGAGAACGTTTTAGTTAAAGTTAAAGAAAAATACGCTAAGTAGGGGGTATTTATGAAAGTTTTAGAATTACTGGACGAACTGGACGAAATTATCGAAGTTGCATCTTCCGTACCCGTAGTACGCAAGGTTATGGTTGACCCCAACGAAGTAACTGAAATCGTTAAGGAAATCAGACTGGAACTGCCCGATGAAATCCAGCAGGCACAGTGGATCAAGAACGAAAGACAGAGAATTCTGGACGAAGCCAAGGCAGAATACGAAGCTATCCTTACAGAAGCTCGCCAGAAGGCAGATGCTCTCGTAGAAAACGACGAAATTACAGTAAAGGCAAAGGCAAGAGCAGACGAAATACTGAGAGTTGCACAGGAAAACTCCCAGATCATGAAGATGTCCATCCTGGACTACACAGATTCCATGCTTTACAACCTGCAGGAAAAGGTAGACCAGATGTACGCTACATACTTCACAGACATGTACGACGATCTCCAGGGAACATTCGAAAAGATCAACACAAACATCGCTTCCTCCAGAAACGAAGTTAAGGAACAGATCTACAAGTCCCAGATTGAAAAGGATCAGTAGTGGCAGTCTGCGGTATAATTGCAGAATTTAATCCGTTTCACAACGGACACAGGTACCTGATTGAAACGGCCCGAAGGGAATTAAACCCGCGGGCCGGTATTTGCGTGATGAGCGGAGATTTCGTCCAGAGGGGCGAACCCGCAGTGGCAGATAAATACGAAAGGGCAAGAGCGGCAGCAAAGTGCGGTGCGGATCTTGTTGTAGAGCTGCCTGCTGTGTGTGCAGTTAACAGCGCCCAGGAGTTCGCTTACGGCGCAGTGCGCACGCTTAAAGCCCTCGGCTGTGTGACCCACCTCTGCTTCGGCTCCGAATCTGCAGATACGGAAAATCTGCTTTCCGCTACAGAAGTTCTGGCTAAAGAGCCGGAAATCTTTAAGGCTTCCCTTGCGGAAGGGCTCGCCGGAGGACTTACTTATGCAGCTGCCTGCGAAGGCGCTTTAAAGACCGCTCTGAAGGCCGAAAATAAGGATTTCAGCGGCTTTTGCGGCCCTAACGACATATTGGCCGCCGAATACATAAAGCAGCTTAAACTGCAGGATTTTGCTGCAGTTCCTTACGCTGTTGGCAGGGCCGGCATCGCCCACGACAGCTGCGAAGCTGAAGGCAGCTTTGCCAGCGCTTCTTTAATAAGAGAGATGCTGGGAAGAGGAGAAAGTCCTGCAGAATTTATGCCGCAGGCTTCCCTGGACGAAATCACAGGTTCTGTTTATGCAGATGCGGCAGCTAAGCGCAAAGAAAAGCTGTTCGAGCTTTTAAGATACAGAATCCTTATGTCTTCTGCAGAGGAACTGGCGGAAATTCTTTCCGTTTCCGAAGGCTTCGAAAACGTAATGAAGAAGGAAATTTTAAAGGCGGAGAGCTTTGATGGGTTCACGCAGGCCTGCAAGAGCAAGCGCTACGTGCTCTCAAGAATAAACCGCATTGCGGTTCAGACTGTGCTTGGAATTACAAAGAAGGATTACGAAATCTTCCGCAGCGAAAAGCCTTACGTGAAAATTCTTGCGTTCAATGCAATCGGAGCAGAAATTATGCACGATGCAGATTCTACTGTTAATTTTGTAACAAACCCGAATAAACAAGTCGAAAACGTGAAAATGGCTGGTAAAGGTCTTGAAATTGACATGAAATCCGCCGAAATTTACGGCATAATTTCGGGAAATACATTGTATAATTCCTCAGATAAAGTAAATGTGCCGAAAATAATTAAGGAAAAATAGTTTTTTATAGGCATTTCGGCTTAATTGTTAAAGTAGTATACAATTTTCGGCATTATGATGGTAAAATAGAAGTGTGCAATTTCAGAGGCACACTTTTTTATTACTCAGGAGGTACTAGTTTTGAGCAGATTAAGTATAATCACCCCGAGCAAAGCCCAGACTACAGTAGAAGAGCTGTATAAGGACCTTGAACGGCGCATCATCGCCAGCCCTCCCGGACTTTGTCCGGTAGACATGGCGTCTTCTTTCCTTAAAATTTGCAGAGCTCAGACCTGCGGTAAGTGCACACCCTGCCGTATCGGTCTGTACCAGCTGAACCACCTCATCGAAGAGGTTCTGGACGGTAAATCCGACCTTAAGAAGCTGAAGCTCATCGAACAGACAGCACAGGTTATCATGGACACAGCAGACTGCGCCATCGGCACAGAATCCGCTGCCATGGTTTACAAGGGAATCCAGGGATTCCGCGAAGACTACGAAGAACACATTCTTCACCATCGCTGCAAGGCTAACCTGCACCAGCCCGTATCCTGCGTATCCCAGTGCCCGGCTAAGGTAGATATCCCGGGTTACATCGCACTGGTTAACGCAAGACGCTACGACGACGCAGTTAAGCTCATCCGTCAGGACAACCCGTTCGTAACAGCCTGCGCATTCATTTGCGAACATCCCTGCGAAAACCGCTGCCGCAGAAATATGATGGACGACTCCATTAACATCAAGGGCATCAAGCGCTACGCAGTAGACCATATTTCCAGCGATTACGTACCCGAAATCGCACCTTCCACAGGAAGAAAAGTTGCCATCGTAGGCGGCGGCCCCGGCGGACTTTCCGCAGGCTACTACCTTGCTCAGATGGGTCACGACATTACAGTATACGAACAGAGAGAAAAGCTGGGCGGCATGCTCCGCTACGGTATCCCCAGCTACAGACTTCCCAGAGAAAGACTGGACGCTGAAATCGCTCACATCCTCTCCACAGGTATCCATGTAAAGACAAACGTAAGCATCGGCAAGGACATCACCATTAAGGAACTCCAGTCCAAGTACGATGCAGTATATATCGCTATCGGCGCTCATACAGATAAGAAGATCGGTATCGAAGGCGAAGACAGCAAGAACGTAATGTCCGCTGTAGAAATGCTCAGAAGCATCGGCGACGGCACATATCCCGACTTTAAGGGCAAGAATGTCGTTGTAATCGGCGGCGGCAACGTAGCCATGGACGTTGTAAGAAGCTCCGTAAGACTCGGCGCAAAGAAGGTTTCCTGCGTTTACAGACGCCGTCAGGAAGACATGACAGCTCTGGCAGAAGAAGTTGAAGGCGCTATCGCTGAAGGCGTAATCATGGAAACTTTAAAGTCTCCTGCACGCATCGAAGCAGATAAGGACGGCAACGCCGTTGCACTTTGGGTCAAGCCCCAGATTATTTCCACAGTTAGAGGCGGAAGACCCAGCCCCAAGGATTCTTCTCTCCCCGAAGAAAGAATCCCCGCAGATATTATCGTAGTATCCATCGGACAGGGCATTGAATCCAATGAATTCGAAAAGGCCGGCGTCCCCGTAAAGAGAGGCAGCTTCGAAGCTGCAGATCTGGGCGGCGTAGGTCTCGGCGAAGGTCTCTTTGCCGGCGGCGACTGCGTAACAGGCCCCGCTACAGTAATCAGAGCTATTGCAGCAGGCAAGGTTGCAGCTGCCAATATCGACGAATACTTAGGATTCAAGCACGTTATCGCTCACAACATCAAGGATATTCCTCAGCCCCAGCTGCATAACCAGGTTGCATGCGGACGTATCGAACTCAAGGAAAGAGACGTTGCTGCAAGAAGATGCGACTTCGATTGCATAGAAGAGGGCTTCACAGAAGAAGAAATGATTCAGGAAGTATCCAGATGCCTGCGCTGCGACAAGCGCGGCTACGGCGTATTCAAGGGAGGTAGACTGGCAGAATGGTAAAGCTTACTATAGACAATATTGCAGTAAAGGTTCCCGAAGGAACTACTATCCTGGAAGCTGCAAGAAGCATCGGCCTTTATATCCCCACACTGTGCTACTTAAAGGACCTCAACGAAATCGGTGCCTGCAGAGTATGCGTAGTTGAACTCAAGGGCAGAGAAAAGCTCATCGCAGCCTGCAATACAGTTGCAGAAGAAGGCATGGTTATCTATACAAACAGCCCGAAGGTTCGCCGCGACAGACGTATAGTTGTAGAACTCATCCTGTCCCAGCACGACTGTCTCTGCGTAACCTGCAACAGAAGCGGCGACTGCGAACTGCAGAAGGTCGCTATGGAACTCGGTATCTTAAAGATGCCATTCAACAAGGACGTTGCAGAACTCGACTGACCCGCAAAGCTCCCCCTGGT
>JAKSSQ010000137.1 GCA_024403005.1 Clostridia bacterium
GCTCTTATGGAAGAAGAAGCTTTCCTGAAGGAAATGGAATCCTCTTACGCACACAAGTTCGCTTCCAAGCCTGAAGTAATCAAGGGCAACATGGACGCTCTTAAGATGGCATTAGAGGAGGTAAACGGCTAATGAAAACAGATATTTCCAAGCAGGGTCTTGACGTTAAATGGAAAGACATGACTGTTGGATGCAACATCGTTGCTCCCGGCGGTTCTGTTGATTTCCACACAGGCGAATGGAGAGTAGATACTCCGAAGTTTATCGAAGAAAAGTGCAAGCAGTGCCTGCTTTGCGCTCCGGTATGTCCCGACAGCTGCATTCCCGTAACCGATGGCAAGAGAGCAGGTTTCGACCTGGATCACTGCAAGGGCTGCGGAATCTGCGCAAAGGTTTGCCCCTTCGGTGCAATTGAAATGATGAAGGGGGTAAAGAAATAATGGCAGCAAAGGTTATTCGTGAAAGACTTTCCGGTAACGAGGCTATTGCTACAGCTATCCGTCAGATTAATCCTGACGTAATGCCCGCATTCCCCATTACCCCGTCCACAGAAATCCCCCAGTTCGTAAGCTCCTATGTAGCTAACGGTCTGGTAGACACAGAGTTCGTTCCCGTTGAATCCGAACACTCTGCTATGTCCGCAACAATCGGTGCTTCCGCTGCAGGTGCAAGAGCTATGACAGCTACTTCCTCCGCAGGTCTGGCATTCATGTGGGAAGAACTGCACATCGCTTCCTCCGACAGACTGCCTATCGTACTCGCACTGGTTAACAGAGCTCTCTCCGGTCCTATCAACATCAACGCTGACCACTCCGATGGTATGGGCGCTAAGGACTGCGGATGGATCCAGCTCTACGCAGAATCCAACCAGGAAGCTTATGACAACATGTGCATGGCATTCAGAATCTCTGAAAAGGTTATGCTCCCCGTTATGGTTTGCCAGGATGGTTTCATTACATCTCACGCAGTACAGAACATCAACCTTCTGGAAGATGCTGCTGTTAAGGAATTCGTAGGCACATACAAGCCCGATCAGTATCTGCTCAACGCTAAGGCTCCTATGGCTGCTGGCCCCTATGCTGTTACTCAGTACTACATGGAAGCTCGCAGAGGCGTAGCTCAGGCTATGTACGACTCCAAGGATACTATCCTTGCAGTTTCCAAGGAATTCGGCGAACTCTCCGGCAGAGAATATGGTCTCTTCGAAGAATACTGCATGGACGATGCTGAATACGCTATCGTAATCATGGGTTCCGCAGCTGGTGCTGCTAAGGACGCTTGCGACATGCTCCGCGCAGAAGGCAAGAAGGTTGGCGTTATCAAGATTCGTGTATACAGACCGTTCCCCGCAAAGGAACTTGCTGAAGCACTCAAGGGCGTTAAGGTTATCGCTGCTATGGACAGAGCTGAAAGCTTCTCCGGCAACAGCGGTCCCATGGCTTGCGAACTGAAGGCTGCTCTGTACACAGCTAAGATGACTCCGGACGTTCTTTCCATGATCTATGGTCTGGGCGGCAGAGACATCACAGTTGAAGATATGGTTAAGATCTACGAAGATCTCATGGCAGGCAACCTCTGCTGTGACGAAATTCCGTATCGTTACGTAAACGTAAGAGAGTAATTGGAGGGAAAAATGAGCGATTATAATTTCAAAGAATTTATGAGCCGTCCCGACAGACTTACTCCGGGACACAGAATGTGCGCTGGCTGCGGCGGTACTATTGCACTCAGAAACGTTCTGAAGGCTGTTAAGCCCGAAGATAACGCTGTTATCTGCAACGCTACATGCTGCATGGAAGTTTCCACATTCACATATCCGTACTCCGCTTGGACAGACAGCTACATCCACAATGCATTTGAAAATGCAGCTGCAACAGCAGGCGGCGTAGAAGCTGCTTACAACTCCCTGAAGAAGCAGGGTAAGCTGGATGACAACTACAAGTTCATCGCAGTAGGTGGCGACGGCGGTACATACGACATCGGCTTCCAGTCTCTGTCCGGTGCTATGGAAAGAAACCACGATATGGTTTATGTTTGCTACGACAACGAAGCTTACATGAACACAGGTATCCAGAGATCTTCCGCTACACCTATGTTCGCTGATACAACAACAACTCCGGCAGGAAAGTGCTCCGCAGGTAAGCCCCAGAACAGAAAGGACATTACCGAAGTTATCGCAGCACACAGAGTTCCCTATGTTGCACAGACAACATTCCTGAATAACTTCTCCGACCTTCACAAGAAGGCAGAAAAGGCTATTTACACAAAGGGCGCTTGCTTCCTCACAGTTCTCGCACCTTGCCCCCGTGGTTGGAGATACGAAACTGAAGACATCATGGAAGTTACAAAGGCTGCAGTAGAAACATGCTTCTGGCCCATGTACGAAGTTGAAAACGGCGAAAAGTGGACTCTCACATATGAACCCAAGCAGAAGCTGCCCGTTGAAGAATTCCTTGCTATGCAGGGCAGATTCAAGCACCTGTTCAAGAAGGGCAACGAAGACAAGATCGCAGCTCTCCAGGCAGAAGTTGACAGACGCTGGGAAAGCCTCCTGAGAAAGGCTGAAATGAGCGCTAAGCTGTAATACAGTTTAGGCTTGCAATAATGTAGTCTTAGGACTATACTAAACTCAAGTAGCCGCAGGCGGCGCTGCCGCACTGCAGGATAGATGCCCTGGTTATCGTGAATTCGAATCACAGGGGAATAAGATGCCCGGAGAACGCGTAAGCGGATAACGGGGACTTTGAGGGGTGGCCCAGTGGGTCACCCCCATCTTTTTATTTGCGTGAACCAATCAGCCGTGATAATCACGGCTGATTTTGTTGATTTTAAGATAAATTAAGTATAAAATTACTTATGTATGCTGTAATGGGGTAGTATGCCTTTTTATGCCCTGCAGCAGAATGTTCAATTAGATTCAGGGGAAAAATTATGAATAAAAAGTTATTATGCATTTTTGCTTCGGCAATTCTGGCAATAACTGTGTTTGCCGGATGCGGACAGGTCTCTGTGACACAAGTCCAGACTGACAATAATCAGAACCAGGCAAGTGCTCCAGCAATGCCCCAGGAAAAGATTCTGGACGAAGGCCTTGTGCCTGTATATGCAGAAAACATTAAAAGCGGTGTATTTACCGTAGATGTGCTCTCCAGTTCCACTATGTTTAACGTGGAAAGCTGCGAGCTGCGAGTTGAAGGCGGCTCCATGACTGCCGACATGACCATGTCTGCAAAAGGGGATAAGTACGTATTCCTCGGCTCTGCAGAAGATGCCCAGGCAGTTCCGGCAGAAGAGCTTATAGAGCCGGTCGTGGATCCGGACGGATTTGCGCATTTTACGCTTCCTGTGGAAGCTCTGGACAAGAGCATAGCCATTGCGGTTTACTCCGAAAGCAAAGAGAAATGGGCAGACAGAAAGATACTTTTCAGCACCGGCGAAATTCCTCTTTCAGCTTATGCAGACGGATATCTTAAAGATGCGGCTGCTATAGGCCTGGAAGACGGGGAATATACCATTGAAGTTAATCTTATAGGCGGTTCGGGCCGCGCAAGCATCGAAAGCCCGGCAGAACTTAAAGTTTCCGGCGGCAAAGCGATTGCAGCTGTAAAGTGGAGCAGTGACAAGTACGACTACATGATAGTCGACTTAGAAATGTACAAGCCGGTTACGACGGAAGGCGGATCTGTCTTCGAAATACCGGTAGGTGCGTTTGACTATAATCTGAGCGTCAAGGCCGATACTACAGCCATGAGCGCTCCCCACGAAATCCCTTATAAGCTTTATTTCGACTCTGAAACCATTAAAAACAAATAGTTTATGTACTTTAATACTGTAAATAAGACAATTTTACATAGAATTGCAGCATTTGTGCTCGCTGCAGTAATCGTGCTTTCTCTGGCTGCATGCGGCGGTTCACAGCCCGCTGCTCCGGAAGCTTCCGAAGGTGTGCTGCCCGGCACAAACCTTAAGCTGGAAAGCACCATGGAATTAGAATATGCTAACCAGTTTGCGGTCGAGTACTACGAAGGCGGTTATAAGCTGGTAAAGACAGAACGCGGCAGAGACTACCTGGTAGTTCCCGAAGGCGCAGAAGTTCCTTCCGGAATAAGCAAAAGCCTTACGGTTCTGCAGCAGCCCCTCGATAATATCTACCTGGCTGCCACAGCTTCCATGGCTCTCTTCGATTCCATCGACGGCCTCGGAAGCATTAAGCTTTCCTCTCTGGAAGCAGACGGCTGGTACGTGGAAAACGCAGAAAAGGCCATGAGAGAAGGGCAGATGTATTTCGCCGGCAAGTACAGCGAGCCGGACTACGAGACCCTTCTTGAATGCGGCTGCGACCTGGCAATCGAATCCACGATGATACTCCACAATCCTTCCGTCCAGGAAATGATTGAAAACCTTGGAATTCCTGTGTTTATCGAGTATTCCAGCTATGAACCCCATCCTCTGGGCAGGACTGAGTGGGTCAAGCTCTACGGAGCGCTGCTGAACAAGGAAGAAGAAGCGGAAGCATATTTTAAGACTCAGTCTTCCATCGTAGAAGCTCTGGATAACTTCGAAAATACCGGCAAAAAAGCTGCATTCTTCTACATGAACGCTTCCGGCGGCGTGGTAGTCTACGCTTCCGGCGGATATGTGCCCAGAATGATTGAAATCGCAGGCGGAAAATACGCATTCGACAATGTCGGCGAGCAGGGAAGCAGGTCTTCCGTAAACATTACCATGGAAGAATTCTACGCTTCCGTCGTGGATGCAGATTACATAATCTACAACTCTTCCATCGACAGCTCCATCGATTCCGTGGCAGATCTGCTGGCAAAGAGCCCGCTCTTTAAGGACTTTAAGGCCGTGCAGAACGATAACGTTTGGTGCTCCGGCAAGCAGATGTACCAGGCCACCGACAAGATGGGCGATCTTATTAACGATCTGCACATTATAATCACAGATAGCAGCGAAGACACAAAAATCTTCTATAAATTGAAGTAAGGCAGGATAAATGAACTCTCAGCAGGCTGAAAA
>JAKSSQ010000138.1 GCA_024403005.1 Clostridia bacterium
AATTCTCGCACTCATCCTGGTATTTGCAATTGCAATGACAGGCTGCGGCAAGAAAGAAGAAAATGAAGGCGGAAACCTGAGCAATACAGGTTTTAATTACAGCCAGGGCATCGATGCAAACGGCTTCTGGGAAGGCGTTAAGGCATCCGATTATACAGAACTGCCCGACTATATGGGACTTGAAATTCCCGCATCCGAAGTAACTGCAACAGAAGAAGATATCGATTCAGCAGTTAATTCCATCCTTGAAAGCTATCTGGAAAACGTAGACGTTTACGACAGACCCGCAGAAAACTTCGACACAGTATCCATCGGATACATCGGAAGAATGGACGGCAAGGAATTCGCAGGCGGCACAGGTACAAAGGATGACCTCGTACTCGGTACAGGAACATTCATCGATGGTTTTGAAGACGGAATCATCGGCCACACACCCGGCGAAACATTCATGCTCGACCTCAAGTTCCCCGAAGAATACGGCAACAAGGACCTGAACGGCAAGGACGTACAGTTCGAAGTAACACTCAACTCCATTAAGGAATCCGTACTGCCCGAACTCACAGACGACTTCGTAGCAGATACATTAAGCGAATCCTACAACGGTGTTAAGACTGTAGAAGAATTAAAGGCAGAAGTTGCAGAAAACCTCAAGACTGCCAACGTAATGGACTACATTTCCGACTATCTCGGAACTGTAACAGTTATCGACATCCCCGAATCCATGATCGAATATCAGAAGGGTTCCATGAAGGCATATTACGAAGAATATGCTGCAATGTACGGAATTGAGCTCAGCGAACTCCTCACAGCTATGGGCATGGACTCCGATATCGAAGCAGTTATCGAAGAATACAAGGATCAGCTTACAGACAACGCTAAGTACTACTTAGTTCTCCAGGCTATCGCAGAAAAGGAAAACATCAGCGTTTCCGACGAAGATGTTAAGAATTATTTCCTTGACAACACCGGAGAAGAAGACTACTCTAGATACGAAGAATACTTTGGCATGGGATATGTAAAGTGCATGATTCTCGGCAATAAGGTACTCGAAGCTATCAGCGATAACGCAGTTATTACTGAATAACCAAAAAGGAAAAAACAAATAATGACATTTATTATGACAACAACAAGATCTACCACAACCACAAAGGGCGGCACTAGTACCTCCCTTATTTGTGATTTGCTTTAGGTAGAAGTTGTTTCATAACAGAAATTGTAAATTTTTACCGAAGAGCAAAAACTCTTCGGTTTTTTATTATCCAGGAGGTTAACATTATGGAACGCGTATTCAACTTTTCAGCAGGCCCTTCCGCAATTCCTGAGGAAGTTCTCCAGGAGGCTCAGAGAGACCTTTTCAACTACCCCGGTGCTGGCTGCAGCGTGCTCGAAATGAGCCACAGATCCCCCAGTTTCCAGAGCATCATCGACGAAACTGAAGCTACACTTCGCCGCATCATGAACATCCCCGACGATTATGCAGTGCTGTTCATGCAGGGTGGTGCAACACTCCAGTTCGCAGCAGTAGCAATGAACCTGGCAAAGAGAGGCCAGAAGGCTTGCTACGCTTTAACAGGACAGTTCTCCACAAAGTCTATGGAAGAAGGTTCCAAGTGGGTTGAACCCATCATCGTTTCCAGCTCCAAGGACAAGACATTCTCCTACATTCCCAAGATCGATCCCGCAAGCATTCCCGAAGATGCAGCTTATCTGCACATCTGCGCAAACAACACAATTTTCGGTACAACTTACTGGGAACTCCCCGAACACGGCAATGTACCTCTCGTAGCTGACTGGTCCAGCGCTATCCTCGGCGTAGACATCGACGTTACAAAGCACGACATGATCTATGCAGGCGCTCAGAAGAACATGGGCCCCTCCGGTATGGCTGTAGTTATCGCAAAGAAGAGCCTTATCGACAGAGAAATCGATCCGGTTGTACCCATTATGCTCAGCTATAAGACAGCTATGGACAACGGTTCCATGTACAATACTCCTCCTTGCTTCTCCATCTACATGGCAGGCCTCATGGCTAAGTGGGTAGAAAGACAGGGCGGCGTACCCGAAATGGAAAAGAGAAACAGAGAAAAGGCAGGCATGCTCTACGACGTTCTCGACAACTCCAAGATCTTCAGCAACCCCGTTGCTCTCGATTCCAGATCCATCACAAACGTTACATTCACTCTCCCCACACAGGAAGACACAGATGCATTCCTCAAGATGGCTAAGGGCAGAGGCATGATCAACCTTAAGGGCCACAGAAGTGTAGGCGGCTGCAGAGCTTCCATGTACAACGGTCTTCCCCTGGAAGGCACAAAGAAGCTGGTTGAATGCATCAAGGATTTCGAGGCAGGAAAGAGAGAATAGTTCATGTACACCATTAAGAAATTTAACAATATTTCTGACGAAATATATAAGAGCCTTCCGGAAGATGAATATAAATTCATTACGGACGACGGCAATTACGACGCAGCTCTGGTTCGCAGCGCCAACCTTATCGAAGAAAAGTTCCCCGAAAACCTGCTGGCAATCGCAAGAGCAGGCGTAGGCATCAATAACATTCCCGTAGACAGATGCAGCGAAGAAGGCATCGTTGTGTTCAGCACACCCGGTGCAAACGCAAACGCTGTTAAGGAAATGGTTATCCTGGGCATGCTCCTTGGCGGAAGAAAGATTATTCCTTCCGTAAAGTGGGTTGAAGCACAGGGCGAAAATGTCGCAAAGGACATGGAAAAGATCAAGAAGAACTTTGTCGGCGCTGAAATTCAGGGCAAGACACTGGGCGTTATCGGCCTGGGTGCAATTGGTTCAATGATCGCAAACATCGCAATCCGCCTCGGCATGAACGTAGTTGCTTACGATCCGTACCTTTCCGTAAAGATCGCACTTTCCCTCAACAACAAGATCCGCGTTATGCCTTCCAACCTGGATGTTTTCAAGGAAGCAGACTACATTACATTCCACATCCACGAAACACCGGAAACAAGAGGAATGATCAACGAAGAACTCATTTCCAACATGAAGGACGGCGTAGTTATCCTTAACTATGCAAGAGGCGGCATCGTAAACGAAGACGACATGGTAGTTGCTGTTACAAGCGGCAAGGTTGGCAGATACGTTACAGACTTCCCCAGCGTAAAGTACAAGGGAATCGACAACATTATCGCTACACCGCACCTGGGCGCATCCACTCCCGAAGCAGAAGAAAACTGCGCAAAGATGGCTGCTGCACAGCTGGCTAACTTCCTGGAAACAGGCGCTATCCACAACAGCGTAAACATGCCCGAAACCGAACTTCCCGACTGGAGCGGCCCCAGAATCGCAATCATCAACAAGAACGTTACAAACATGCTCGGTAAGATGGGCAGCGTTCTGGCTGAAGGCGGCTACAACATCGAACACATGGTTAACCACGGTAAGGGCGACTACGCTTACACAGTATTCGACCTTAACAAGGAAGCAGACGAAAAGCTCATCGAAGCTCTCAAGGCTGTTGAAGGCATCGTAACTGCAAGAATCGTAAAATAAACAGTTGATTAAAAGGCCTCCGTCTATTACAATAGGCGGAGGCTATTTTAGTTAATTCGTATTTTTATATATAAAACAAGGAGATTTTAATGCTTACAGGAAAGCAGAGAGCATATTTAAGAGGCCTGGCAAACGGCCTGGACACAGCAGTTTACATCGGTAAGAACGAACTTACAGACACCATCATCATGAGCATGGACGAATATCTGGACGCTCACGAAATGGTTAAGGTTAAGATTCAGGAAGGCGTTGAACTGGACCCCAAGCAGGTTGCAAACGACGCTGCAGTAAGACTTAACGCAGAATTTGTTCAGGCTATCGGCCGCAGATTTACACTTTACAGACCTTCCAAGGAAAAGCAGATCGTTCTGCCCAGATAGGAAAGGGCGCACCGCGTGAGCCAATGCATTGTGCTCACGCACAAAGCACATAAAAATAACTTGTTGCTCTTGAATATTATATTGCGGATGTGTTAAGATTAAGTATCTTTGAGATTCAAGCAAATTATGAGCACAAATAATATTACAAAACTTTATTATTACTTTACTCCGGCTTGCTTTTACGCAGGCTTTTTTGGATTTTACTTTTTTAGCAAAATAAATTTCGCCGGATAAAGTATAGAGCTCAAGACATCATCAGATATCATAAGCGGTTCTGTTCTTTACCGGACAGAACCGTTTTTTATAGCAAAACGCAAGGAGAACACCATGGCAAGCATCGACAATGCTAGAAAAACCATAGACGAAGTAGATAAGCAGATAGCGGAGCTTTTCGTTAAGAGAATGAACGCAGCTAAGGAAGTTGCGGAGTATAAGCAGGAAAGAGGTCTGCAGATCTTCGATTCTACAAGAGAACAGGCTATTCTGGCCCGCAATACGAATTACATCGAAGAAGAAGGGCTTAAAGCTTATTATGCACAGTTCATGCAGTCCATGATGGATATTTCCAAGTCGTACCAGCGCAGACTTATCGCAGGCACAAGAGTTGCTTATGCAGGCATTCCCGGCGCTTTCGCAAATATTGCGGTAAGAAGAATCTTCCCTGAATGCGAAGCCGTTCCTTTTGCAAGCTTTAAGGCTGCTTACGAATCCGTAGTGGACGGAACCTGCGACGTTGCGGTTCTTCCCATCGAAAACAGCAGCGCAGGCGAAGTAGGTCAGGTTATTGACTTAATGTTCTCCGGCAGCCTTTACGTTAATGGCGTTTATTCTCTGCCGGTTATCCAGAACCTCTTAGGTGTTGAAGGCGCAACGGCAGACGACATTAAGACAGTTATCAGCCACCCCCAGGCTCTGGAGCAGTGCGCTAAATACATAAACGAAAATGGCTTTGAAGTAATTCAGTCCAGCAACACAGCTATCGCAGCAAGGGAAGTTGCAGAGAAGGGCGACAAGTCCGTTGCAGCCATTGCAAGCACAGAAACTGCAGAACTTTACGGACTTAAGGTTATCGACAGACAGATTAACGAAGGCCGCGAAAATAC
>JAKSSQ010000139.1 GCA_024403005.1 Clostridia bacterium
GAATGTCCGGATTTAAAGCCATGGCTCTTGCAATGGCAACTCTCTGCTGCTGTCCGCCGGAAAGCTGTCTGGGATAAGCCTTTTCCTTGTCTTCCAGGCCCATCTTCTTAAGGAGTTCTCTGGCGTGAGCTTCGGCTTCTGCCTTGTTCTTCTTCTGAACGGAAATCTGCGGATCGCAGATGTTCTTCATTACGCTCCAGTGCGGGAACAGGTTGAAGGACTGGAATACCAGGCCGAAAGTGCAGTTCATGTCAATTTCGCCGGAATCCTTTGTTTCAAGACCAGTAAGGATTCTTAAAATAGTGGATTTTCCGGAGCCGCTGGGGCCGATAATTGATAATACGTCGCCTTTGCTGACAGAAAGATCTATGCCCTTGAGTACCTTGTTGTCGCCAAAGGACTTTTCAATATTAGTTGCAGTTAATAAGCTCATAGTCTCTCCTTAATAATAATCAAGTTTCTTTTCTATTCTGCCCATAAGGTATGCAACAAAGAAATTGAAAACGTAATAAACTACGGCTGCCATGAGGAATGTAATCATACCCGGAGAATTGGGTGCAACGGCAATCTGGCGAGCCTTGGTGAACATTTCTACCGTACCGATAGCGTAAGCGATGGATGTATCTCTTACCAGTGTAACTACTTCGTTTGTAACGGGTGGCAGTACATTTCTAACCATCTGGGGCAGAATAATCTTAATAAATGTCTGAGCCTTGGTATATCCCAGCACCGGGCCTGCTTCGTACTGGCCGATGGGAATAGAGCTGATTCCGCCTCTGTAGATTTCGCCGAAGTAAGCTGCATAGTTTACGATGAACGCTACTACAGCTGCCCAGAAACGCCAGTTTGCGGGCAGAGACAGGCCGAAAATAAGATTCGGTCCGAAGTATACTACCATTACCTGCAGAATGAGCGGTGTACCGCGCATTATAGATATATATGCTTTTACGATAAACGCAATTGGCTTAAAGCGGCTTACACGGCCGAAGTAAACCAAAAGCCCTAGTGGGAGTGCTCCCACCAGGGTCAGTGCGAATATTCTAAGCGACATTGTGAACCCAATCAGAAGCTGGGTCATCATAACTGAAAACGCCATAATATTCCTAATGTTCTAAAGTGTTAAATACGGGAGTTTATTTATTAGTCGATCATGCAGAGACCGGAAACGCTGAGACCAGCGTCTTCGTACTTCTTAGCGATTTCGAGCATTGTGCCGTCGTCTGCCATTTCGTGGAGTACCTTTGTGATCTGTGCAGCCATTTCTTCGTTGCCAAGCTTGAAGCCTACAGCGTACTGTTCGGAGTCTACTTCGCCGTCCAGGATTCTGTAGTTTTCAGCGCCCTTAGCAGCCATCTGGTACTTAGCTACGCCGATGTCGATGCAGATAGCGTCAACTGTGCCCATGTCCAGTTCGGAGAAGCCCATCATGTAGTCGGGCAGTTCTACGATGCTGCCAACCTTGGGTCCGAGTTCGGATTCCTGGAGAGCCTGCAGACCGGAGGAACCAGCCTGTGCCATGAATGTCTTGCCTTCGAGGTCGTCGAAACTCTGGATGTCGCTGTCAGCCTTAACAACTACGATCATGGAGTTGTCTACATAGGGTTCAGACCAAGCATACTTTCCTTCTCTGCCTGTCATTGTGAAACCGTTCCAGATGCAGGTGATGTCGCCTGCTTCGAGGTTGTTGTCCTTATAGTCCCAGTTAATTGCGAGTTCGTCGTATTCCCAGCCCAGTCTCTTGCAAGCTTCCTTAGCGAGAGCAAGGTCGAATCCGTCGTAGCTGCCGTCGTCTGCAACGTAGCCGTACGGGGGGAATTCAGCGTCGAAACCAACGATGAGCTTTACTGTTTCTTCAGCGTCGTCTGCGGGTGCAGCGGGTTCAGCGGGCTTGGAGCCGCAAGCTGCGAAACTGAAAATCATTGCCAGTGCGAGAAGCACTGCGAGTAACTTTTTCATAGTGTTTTCCTCCAAATGTTTAAATCTAATATCAACCGAAGTATCGGTTACAGGTGCTATTATACTTTAGCGTGCTAAAGTTGTAAAGTGCTAAATCGCTAAAGTGCTAAAGTTTTTTAAGGCAAGAAAAATCGGGCCCGGTTAGCCGGACCCGTCTGAATTTTCTATAAAATTTCGTCTTCTTCGTTTCTCTTGTAAGAGATGAGATCGTCTGCAACTTCAGCAGTTGCAACGGAAATGGGCTTGTTGCTGTCGATGCTTGTGAGCATGGGCTTGCCGTCGATAATATCTCTTGCACGCTTAGCAGCCATAATGCAGAGTGTGTACTTGCTGTCTACCTTTTCTCTGAGAAGGTCTACGGACGGATATAAAAGCATTTATTTTTCCTCCTTAAATCTATTGATAACGGAGCTTGCTGCTCCATCAACTTTACAGTGTTCTGCCTTGATAATGGACTTTGCATCTTCGACGGCCCTGTCCAGATCGTCGTTGATAAGGAAGTAATGATACTTCGGAAGCTGCTCGATTTCCTGCAGCGTTGTAGCCATGCGGACCTGAATCTGTTCTTCTGTTTCCGTGCCTCTGTGGTGAATTCTGTTGCTGAGTTCCTTAAGAGACGGCGGAAGAACGAACACCAGAATTGCGTCGGGATAAGCTTCCTTAATCTGGAATGCTCCCTGCATTTCGATGTCCAGGATAACATCCTTACCCTGCTCCATTGCTTCCAGAGCCGGAGCCTTGGGTGTTCCGTAGCTGTTATTATAGATAGATGCGTGCTCCAGGAAGCCGCCCTCTTCTACCATCTGGTCGTATTTTTCCTGAGTTACGAAGAAATAATGTACTCCATCGATTTCTCCTTCTCTCGGAGCTCTCGTTGTACAGGATACGGAAAACCATGTATCGGGAGACTTTAAAAGTTCCTTAACGATAGTTCCCTTGCCTGTGCCGGACGGACCGGAGAAGACAAACAACTTTCCCTTGTGCATATGTAAGTCCTTTCTTATCAGCAGTTAATAATACAGCATTTAAACACAATATTCAATACTGTGCATACAAATTAGATACTATTCTATGTTCTGTACCTGTTCTCTTATCTTTTCCACTTCTGCTTTAAGAATAAGAACGTTATTTGTAATGTTTATGTCGTTAGCCTTTGACCCAATTGTATTGGATTCTCTGTTCATTTCCTGTACGAGGAAGTCGAGCTTCTTGCCTACGGGCTGGGATTCGTCTGCAGTAATGCTTCTCATCTGACCGCAGTGGCTCTTAAGGCGTACGATTTCTTCTGTAATATTGGACTTATCTGCAAAAACTGCAGCTTCCAGCAGGATTCTGTCTTCGGGGATAACCGCATCTTCGCCAAGCAGGTCCTTAATGCGTTCTTTCATCTTATTAGTATAGTTTACTGCAACCTGCGGTGCGTATTCTTCGATTTCAAGAACTGTCTTTTCGATGAAATCTGTTCTTGCAAGCATGTCTTCGATTAGCTTGCGTCCTTCTACGATGCGCATCGCATCCAGGTTTTCTGCTGCCATCTTAGCTGCAGATGTTAAAGCCTTAAGGATTTCCTCTTCGTCTTCTTCTGCTGCGGAAGTCTTAACAACTTCGGGGAAGCCTGCAACCATGGAAAGGCTGGGTTCTCCGTTAACTTCGGGAATTTCTTCCTTAATTGTCTTTAAAACTTCGAAATATCTCTTTGCCAGTTCCAGATTCAGACGGATATCTGTGTCGTCTGCTGCGATGTTGTCTACGTTTACGGATACATCGATCTTTCCTCTGGGGGCTGCGCTCTTTACGATAGCCTTAATGCTTTCTTCCGCAAACTGATACCTTCTGGGCATCTTTACGGTAATGTCGGAGGAGCGGTGGTTCACGGACTTAATTTCGACTGTAACCGCTCTCTTTTCGTCTTCGTACACGCCTCTTCCGAAGCCTGTCATACTTTTTGCCATAATTATCCTCTTTCCAACACGCAATTTATTGGCTCACTGCCGTATTCGTGTTATTATGTTAAAGATTTTACCACATATATATATAACTTTAACAGAGGATTTATGGCATTTGACGGATTAATGACCGGCGCAATTGCAAGGCAGCTTGCAGAGGAACTTGCCGGAGCAAAAATAGAAAAAGTACAGCAGCCCGAAACGGACGAAATCATAATGCAGATTAACTGCCCCAAGCTCGGCAAAAGGCAGAAGCTTCTGCTCTGCGTTTCTCCCCAGGGCGCGAGGGTTCACTTTACGAAGCAGACCTACGAAAACCCCGCTGAACCGCCAGTGTTCTGCATGGTCTTAAGAAAACACCTGCAGGGCGGCCGCATCGTTTCCGTGACCCAATCCGAGACTGAAAGAATCATAAACTTCGATATCGAGACAGTTAACGAAATGGGGTATTCTGTAAACAAACGTCTTACCTGTGAAATAATGGGCAAACACAGCAATTTAATCCTGCTGGATACCCTTTCCGGAAAGATTATCGACTCCATTAAGCGAGTTTCCATCGATGTTAACCGCTACAGACAGATATTGCCCGGCATGGTTTACGTGGATCCGCCTTCACAGAACAAGAAGAATTTCTGGGATGTTACCGAAGAAGACTGCGCAGATCTTAAGGAAATCCAGGGCCTGGCATCTTCCACCATCTACGAATTTGAAGGAAGAACGGCCCATATGCTGCAGGTTCGCGAAAATATCCTTAAAGGAGACATCCACCCCGTTGTTTACAGCGATGAGCGCGGCGTACCCAAGGATTTCCACGTGTTCCCTCTTACCAGACTGGAAGATGTCTGCACTAAGACAGAATTCGAGGAGCTTGGAGATGCTCTGGACTTTTTCTACACCGGCCGCAAGGAAACCAACAGGATTATGCAGAAGTCCGAAAGCTTCGGAAAGAGCGTAAATAACCTGCTTGATAAGCAGCTCCTTAAGAAACAGAGGCTGCTGGAAGACATAAAAAAGGCCGATAACGCAGATCTTTACCGCCTTAAGGGTGAATTGCTCAACGCAAATCTTTAC
>JAKSSQ010000014.1 GCA_024403005.1 Clostridia bacterium
GTAAAGAATGCGTAGCTTTACAAAGAAGGCGCTTCTGCCAACCCGGATCTTAAGGTTATCTGCGCAGAAAAGCTGGAAGAGCTTGAACCCATCATCTCCGCCCAGCTCAGAAGCGGCGACGCAGTGCTTATAAAGGGCAGCAATGCGACAGGCGTTGCAGGCCTTGCAGAAAGACTCAGAGAAATGCTTTCCGGAAAGGAAGAAGAATAAATGATACCAGTTAAATTTATAGTAATCTGCTGGGTTGCAGCGTTCCTCGTGAGCCTTGCAATTACAAAGTTCGAAATCCCCGTGCTCATAAGAGTAAAGACCGGCCAGAACATAAGAGAAGACGGCCCCCAGGCCCACCTTGCAAAGGCCGGAACACCCAGCATGGGCGGATTTTCCATCATTATCGCATCCGTTCTGGTAGCTCTCTTAACTTTAAGAAGCCCGGACATGTACGTAATCTGCGCGTCCATCATAGCTTTCGGCTTCGTAGGTTTCTGCGACGACTACCTTAAAATCGTTAAGCACAACAACCTGGGCCTCCGCGCATGGCAGAAGATGGCAATGCTCTTCGTATTTTCCATCGCTCTGGCGGTTTACGGTTACATGAGAGGCGCTCTCGTAACGATTCCTTTCGTTAAAATCCCCGTACATTTCGGAATTTTATACATTCCGTTCGCGATTTTCGTAATTCTGGCCATGACAAACGCTGTAAACCTTACAGACGGTCTGGACGGCCTTTCCAGCAGCGTAACCTGCCTGGTAGCCCTTACAATGGGCCTTATTTCCGGCGGTTCCTCTGCAATATTCGGCTGCTGCCTCTCCGGCGCATGCATCGGCTACTTCATGTTCAACAAGTATCCAGCAAAGCTCTTCATGGGCGACACCGGTTCCCTGGCCATGGGCGGCGCACTCGCAGCAATGGCTATCTGCAGCGATTCCATGCTTGCGCTTCCCATCGCAGGCGGTATCTACGTAGCAGAAACCCTGTCTGTAATCATTCAGGTTTTCGTATTCAAGACCCAGAACGGAAGAAGATTCTTCCGCATGGCTCCTCTTCACCACCACTACGAAATGGGCGGCTGGAAGGAAACAAAGGTCGTTGCAGTATTCTTTGCCGTAACAGCAGTTCTCTGCGCACTTGCACTGGCTGTCTGCTAAAAGGGCAGTTTAAAATCTGAGGTATTCAAATGGATAAGAAGAAAATTCTTGCTGTAGGTCTTGGCAAATCCGGCTTTGCAATCGCAGGCCTCTTTGCAGGCGAAGCAGACGTAACTGCCTGGGATTCCAAGCCCGAAGAAAAGTTTAATAAAGAAGAGCTGGACGCTTTAAGAGCAAAGGGCGTTGAATTCGCTTTCGGCGAAGGTTTTGACCCAACTGGCTACGACAAAGTCGTAATGTCTCCCGGCGTTCCTCCAACTATAGATCTGGTAAAGAAGGCTCAGGCTGCAGGCATTGAAATTTCAGGCGAACTGGAAGAAGCCTATACTCACTGCAAGGGCACATTCATTGCGATCACCGGAACAAACGGAAAGACCACGACGACAGCCCTTACAGGCGAAATCTTTAAGGCTGCAGGCCTTAAGACTGAAGTTGTCGGAAACATCGGCATTCCTTCCAGTGTAAAGGCTAAGAGCGCGGACGAAGACACTTACATGGTTACGGAAGTTTCCAGTTTCCAGCTGGAGACCATTAAGGAATTCAAGCCCCGCGTATCCGCAATTCTGAACATTACTCCGGACCACCTTAACCGCCATGGAACTTTCGAAGAATACGCACGCGTCAAGGGTCTGGTATTCGCAAACCAGGACGAAAACGACTACTTCGTTTACAATGCAGACGAACCGGAAACAGTTAAGATTGCAGCAACCTGCACCAAGGCTGTAAAGGTTCCTTTCTCCAGAAAGTTCAGACCCCAGGCGCCCTGCGCTTTCGTTGAAAACGGCAAGCTGTGCATAGACAATGGCATTGCGGTCACAGAAATTATAAATACAGAAGACATTTACATTCCCGGCGCACACAACCTGGAAAACGCGCTGGCCGCTGCAGCAATCTGCTACTTTGCAGGCATCGACAGCGCAGTAATTTCAAGGCTTTTAAGAGATTTTAAGGGCGTAGAACACCGCATTGAATTCGTTAAGGAAGTAAAGGGCGTTCGCTACGTTAACGACTCCAAGGGCACAAATCCGGACGCTTCCATCAAGGCTATCGAAGCTACAAAGACTCCGATCCACCTTATCGCAGGCGGCTACGAAAAGAATTCCGACTTTACTGAATTCATCAATTGCTTTGGCGGAAAAGTCAAGACTCTGCTGCTTTTAGGCGCAACAGCCGAGAGATTTAAGAAAACAGCACTTGACTGCGGCTTCCCCGAAGATAAAATCTATATGTGCGAAAGCATGAAGCAGGTTATCGAAACAGCTTACGGCATGGCAGAGCCCGGCGACACAGTACTTCTTTCTCCGGCATCTGCAAGCTGGGGCATGTACAATAATTTTGAAGAGAGAGGAGAAGATTTCAAACAGCTCGTTGGAAATCTTCCTGAATAGAATTGGCTAAAAGACTAAGAGTAAAACGAGGAAGAATCAGTGACGGCGACTTCATGATGGTAGCGCTTGTATTTGCGTTAACATTGTTTGGTCTTGTTATGGTATTCTCGGCCAGCTACTACAATTCGCTGAGCAAATACGGCAACGCCTTCCACTATCTTATCCAGGACGGCGTATGGTTTGTGCTGGGCTGGGCATCTTTCTGGTTCTTCGGAATAATCTGGGACTACCACAACTTTAAGCACGTTTATAAGATTATAGTCGTGGTAGGTCTTGTAATGCTCGCGCTTATCTTTACGCCTCTGGGTCTTACGATCAACAACGCAAAGCGCTGGCTCGACTTCTACTTCTTTACGGTAATGCCGGGAGAGGTTATTAAGTTCTGCCTTATTATCGGTCTTGCAAGCTTCCTGGACGAAGATCCTTCCAGAATTTTAAGGTGGAAGGACGGACTCATTCCCATGGGTGCAGTAATCGCCGCTTCCGTTTTTCTTATTCTGGCGCAGCCCAACATGTCCACAGCAGGTATCGTTGCGCTCATGTGCATAGGTATCCTGTTTGTTGCAGGACTTCGTATTATCTGGCTTTTACTCGCAGGCGGCGCCGGTTTGGCGCTGTTCGTAGGCGTAATTCTGAGCCCGAAAGGTGCTTACATGCTCCAGCGCGTACAGACCTTCTTCGACCCCTTTAAAGACGCTTTAGGCTCCGGCTACCAGGTTGTACAGGGCCTCCTCGCCCTGGGCTCCGGCGGAGTTTTCGGCGTAGGCCTTGGCAAGAGCGTGCAGAAGGCTCTATACCTGCCTGAACCTATGAACGACTTCATTATCGCCATTATCGGCGAAGAAATAGGCTTTGTAGGCCTCGTAGCCATGTTTGCAGCATTCCTTGTACTCATCTGGCGCTGCTGCAGAATAGCTATCAACGCATCGGATTACTACGGCATGCTGCTGGCATCCGGCGTTTCCATAATTCTTGCCCTTCAGGTACTCCTGAACATCGCCGTTGTAACGGCATCCTTCTTCCCCACAGGCGTATTCCTGCCCTTTATCTCTCTGGGCGGCAGCGCTACAGTAATCTTTATGGGACTCATGGGCATTGTGTTCAACGTTTCCAGAAACTAAGGAGAAACATTACATGAAAGTTATCTTAAGCTGCGCCGGTACAGGCGGGCATATTTACCCTGCAATAGCTATCGCAGATAAAATTATGAAGGAAGACCCGTCTTCCGAAATTCTCTTTATCGGAACCAAGAAGGGCATGGAGAACAGACTCGTGCCCGAAGCAGGCTACGAAATCAGGGGCATAGATGCCAGCGGCTTTAACCGAAAGCAGCTCCACAAGAACGTAAAGACCCTTGCGGACATGATTAAGGGCGGCGCTGCAGTAAGAAAAATTTTAAAGGACTTTAAGCCCGACGCAGTCATCGGAACCGGCGGATATGTAACCGGTACCGTTCTTTCCAACGCATCCAAGGCCGGCATTCCCTGCTTTATCCACGAACAGAACGTTATTCCCGGCATGGCCAACAAGATGCTGGAAAAGTACTCCGAAAAGGTGTTTATTTCCTTCGAAGAGAGCAGAAAGTACTTTAAGAAGGCAGATGCACTGGTTTATTCCGGAAACCCCATCAGAAGCGCATTTTTAGACGCTGACAAGTCCAATGCAAAGGCTGAAATCGGTCTGGCAGAGGACGATTTTATGATTCTCGCAACAGGCGGAAGCCTCGGTGCGGAAAAGCTGAATTACGGCGTAATGGAGCTTATAAGCAGCCTGCAGGCCAAGGGAAGCAAGGCCAAGGTAGTATTCGTAACAGGCAAGATGTACTACGAAGAAATCAAGGGCAAGCTGGAGGAATCCGGCTGCGGCATTGACCGCGTAATCCTTAAGGACTATGCGAGCAACATGCCTGTTTTAATGGCTGCAGCAGATCTTATTATAAGCAGGGCAGGGGCCATTGCGCTCAGCGAGATTACCGTTAGCGGCAAACCCTGCGTGCTGATTCCTTCACCCAACGTAACCAATAACCACCAGTACTGGAACGCAAAAGCCCTGGCAGACTGCGGTGCAGCTCTGCTCATTGAAGAAAAAGATTTAAAGGATTCTTTCGCTCCCTTTACCGATGCGGTGGCTCAGTTAATCGAAAATAAGGGTGCTCTTGCAGAAATGGCCGAAAAGTCCACGCAGGCCGGCAAGACAGACGCAGTTGACATTATCTATAAAAACCTTAAAATATAAGGATATGAACGAGTATTCTGAATTTGAGGTACAAGAGAATACAGAGGCCCCCTACATCGAAGAGGACCAGCTGGCAAACGAAGCGGCGGAAATCCCTGCGGCTCCGGTAAAGAAAAAGAAGAAGAGGAGAAAGAAACATTACTTTCTCCGTCTTTGCGTGTTTATCGGTCTTTGCGTCGCAGCAGTACTGTTCCTTCGCTCCGATTTCTTTACGTTAAGAGATTTCGACGTGACCGGCAATCAGTACTACACTCCTGCCCAGATTGTAGAAAAGAGCGGCCTTACAACCGGCGGCAATCTTCTGTTCGACGTGAGCAAGAGACCTGCAAAGCAGGCACTGCTGGAAGACCCGTACATCAAGACCGTGGACATTAAGCGCAGCCTTCCCGGAACTCTGCAGATCAACATCGTAGAGCGCGTGGAATATGCGGCTGTTCCCTACGGCGGTCAGTATGTGCTTATCGACAGAGAAGGCACGGTTCTCCGCGTTACAGACCAGGAACCCACTCTGCCCGTCCTCGGCGGTATTGCCATCATCGACACCACCCCCGGTGCGGCTCTTCAGGTAGAGCAGACCTATCTGCTTACAGATACGCTGGAACTGCTGTCCATCGTGGATAAGAACGATATTTACTTCAAGAGAATTGATTTTTCAACGGTTGTAATCAGAGCATACATCTACGACAACATGTACTGTGAAGGTACTCCGTCCAATATTACAAACAACATGGGAAGCCTCCAGAAGCTGCTGCAGGAACTGTACCAGCAGGGCATTACAAGAGGCGTAATTAAGGTCGGAAGCGATAATTATCTGTCCTTCAGCCCCGATTATGAATAAAAATTACCGGTCTTCTTTAAGGCCGGTTTTTTAGTGCAAAATCTTTAAAGAAAAAATACAATATCTTGTGGAAAATGTGTGCATAAACAATAGAAATATGCTAATATTATTGAGTATAGATATCACAGTTTGTAAGGAGGCCATATATGTCCCCAATGTTACAGTTTGAACAGCCCCAGGAAAAGGCTGCAAATATTAAAGTTATTGGTATTGGCGGCGCAGGATGCAACGCTGTTAACCGTATGATAGACTCCGAACTCAAGGGAGTAAATTTTATCGCAGTAAATACAGATCATCAGGTTCTCAATAATTCCAAGGCAGAAACAAAGATTCAGATCGGTGAAAAGCTCACAAGAGGTCTGGGTGCCGGCGGAAATCCTCAGGTAGGACAGAAGTCTGCAGAAGAAAGCCTTGAAACTATTCAGCAGGTTATCGCAGGAAGCGACATGATCTTCATTACAGCAGGTATGGGCGGCGGCACAGGTACAGGCGCAGCTCCCATCATCGCAAAGGCTGCCAAGGAAGCAGGCGCTTTAACAGTAGGCGTAGTTACAAAGCCCTTTACCTTCGAAGGAAGAAAGCGCAGAGAACACGCAGAACTGGGCGTTACATACCTGAAGTCCTTCGTAGACTCCCTCGTAGTAGTTCCCAACGACAGACTGCTGCAGATTTCCGAAAAGAACACAACCATGATGGAAGCTTTCAAGCTTGCAGACGACGTTCTCAAGAACGGTGTTCAGGGTATCTCCAGCCTCATCTCCGATGAAGGTCTCATCAACCTCGACTTCGCAGACGTTAAGACCATCATGAGCAACAGAGGCATCGCTCACATGGGTATCGGCCGTGCAAGCGGAGAAAAGAGAGTCGAAGAAGCTATCAAGATGGCTGTAGACAGCCCGCTTCTCGAAACAAGCATCAAGGGTGCAAAGGCAGTACTGCTCAACATCATGGGCGGCTACGACCTGGGTATGCTGGAAGTTTCCGGCGCATCCGATGCAATTGCAAAGGAAGTTGCAGAAGACGCAATGATTATCTTCGGTACATCCGTTAAGGAAGACATGCACGACGAAATCCAGGTTACAGTTATCGCAACCGGATTCGAAGAAGGCGAAGTTCTCGGCAAAGGCCTGGGCGAAGAACCCAAGGCTGAACCCGCTGCAGCTGATCCCGTACAGGCAGAAGCTCCCGCAGACAAGCCCGCTCCCGAAATCGAAGATTTCCCCATTCCCTCATTCCTGAATAAGTTTACTAAGCAGTAAATTGAATACCGGCAGACGGCTGGTCTATCGGCCAGCCGTCTTTTTTACAGAACAGAACCATCGGCATGCCGGTGGTTATGCTTGCGAATAGGGGTAATTGCAGAAAAGGCAGTTCCCGGCATTTTAAGCGGTTTTTTATGAGAGAGATTAGCTCAAAAGACAACAAAATAGTGAAAACAGCGGCTTCTCTTTCGGAGAAAAAGAACCGGGATGCTTTAGGCCTTTACCTCATCGAAGGGCCGAATCTGGTCCGTGAAGCCCTCCAGCAGGGCATAAGCCTGAAATTCGTCTTTACCTGGGCCGGAGCGCGCAGCGAGGAAACGGAGGAAATCCTCCGGCTTGCTGAAAAATGCGATTCGGCCGTATATGTTTTATCCGATGATTGCTTCAGCCGCATAAAACAGACTGAAAACCCGCAGGGCATCATCGCCGTAGGCGAAGAAAAGTACTGCACGGAAGAGCAATTCTTTGCGGATAAAGATTCGAACATCCTCGTCCTGGACCGCATCCAGGATCCGGGAAATCTGGGAACCATGCTCAGAACCGCAGAAGGCTGCGGGTTCAAGGGTGCACTCCTGGTAAAGGGCTGTGCAGACCCCTTCGGACCTAAAGCTGTAAGGTCTTCTGCCGGATGCGTTTTCCGATTTCCGTTGCTGCCCTGTGACAGTCCGGCCCACGGCCTGGAAATTCTAGCAAGGCAGCGTAAAAACGTCTACACCGCGGATATGGACGGCACAGCGTGCTACGACGCTGCATTGGCTCACAACTGCGCTCTCGTAATCGGAAACGAAGGAAACGGTGCAGACCAGAAATTCAAAGACAATTCGGAGCGTGTTTCCATCCCTCAGGAAGGGAATACGGAATCCTTAAACGCAGCGCTCGCTGCAGGAATAATCATGTACGAATCGCTCAGGCAGCGCCGGGCGTAAAAATACGGAGGAAATATGAAAGAAAAGCTTAAACAGATGATGCTCGATGCAGAAACCAAGATGCTTGCACTGGGAAGCCTGCAGGAAGCAGAAGAAATGAGAGTAAAGCTTCTTGGTAAGAAGGGTGAACTCACCGAAATCCTTCGCTCCATGAAGGATCTGGCACCGGAAGAAAGAAAGATTCTGGGCCAGGCTGCCAACGAAGCAAGAAATACAATCGAAACAGCACTCAACGAAAAGATGGAATTCTTCCGCAGCAAGCAGAAGGAAATGGAACTTGCCAAGGAAACCATCGATGTTACAGAACCCGGCGTTCCCTCTGAACTCGGACACAAGCACCTGCTCAACTCTGTAATCGACGAAATCACAGAAATCTTCCGTTCCATGGGCTTCTCCGTTGCAGAAGGCCCCGAAGTTGAAACAGTTTTCAACAACTTCGACGCTCTTAACGCAGACGAAAACCACCCTGCAAGAGACATGACAGACACATTCTACATCACAGAAGATGTTCTGCTCAGAACTCAGACTTCTCCCGTACAGGTAAGAACTCTGAAGTCTTCCAAGCCCCCCATCAAGGTTATTTCCCCGGGACGCGTATTCCGCTGCGATACACCTGACGCAACACATTCCCCCATGTTCCACCAGATCGAAGGCCTCGTTGTAGACGAAGACATTACAATGGCAGACCTGAAGGGTGTACTCGACAGTGTTGCAAAGCAGATGTTCGGACCCGAAACAAGAACAAAGTTCCGTCCTCACCACTTCCCGTTCACAGAACCTTCCGCTGAAATGGACGTATCCTGCTTCAAGTGTGGCGGCAAGGGCTGCAACGTATGCAAGGGCAGCGGCTGGATTGAAATCCTCGGCTGCGGTATGGTTCACCCCGCAGTACTCAAAGTTGGCGGCGTAGATACTGAAAAATACACAGGCTTCGCTTTCGGTCTCGGCGCAGAACGTATCGCAATGCTCAAGTACGGTGTAGACGACATCCGTCTCATGTACGAAAACGACATTCGTTTCGTAAAGCAGTTCAGATAGGGGGTAGGAAAGAATGTTAGCACCAATCAAATGGATTGAAGAATATACAGACATTAACGTCGGTGTTCAGGAATTCTGCGACAGAATGATCATGTCCGGTTCCAACCTGGAAACCGTAGACTATTACAACAAGGACATCGAAAAGGTTGTAATCGGTAAGATTTTAAGCGTAGAAAAGCACCCCCAGGCAGATAAGCTGGTAGTGTGCAAGCTGGACGTAGGCCAGGCTGAACCCGTGCAGATCTGCACAGGCGCTGAAAACATCAGACCGGGAGTATCCGAAGGAAAGTTCGTTCCCGTTGCTCTCGACGGCGCTAAGGTTCCCGGACCTCTCCACGGCAAGCCCAAGGTAGAAGGCGGCGAATACATCCACGCAGGCGAACTCCGCGGCATGGCTTCCAACGGCATGATGTGCAACTGCAGCGAACTGGGCTTCCCCGACAAGATCGTTCCCTACAGAGACAAGGACGGCATCTGGATTCTCGACGGCGAATACACACCCGGTACAGACATCCTGGAAGCTCTCGACCTTAACGATCCCGCAATCGACTTCGAAATCACACCCAACAGACCCGACTGCCTCTCCATGATCGGTATGGCAAGAGAAGCTGCTGCTACTTTCGGTACAGAACTCAGATATCCCGAAACAGAATGCAAGAACGTAGCTCCCGAAAAGAGCGAAGACTACATTCAGGTTGAAATCAAGCGCCCCGACCTCTGCAAGAGATACTGCTGCAGAGTAATCAAGGACATCAAGGTTGAACAGTCTCCCTGGTGGCTCCAGAAGTACCTCATGTTCGCAGGTATGAGACCCATCAACAACATCGTAGACATTACAAACTTCGTAATGCTCGAATACGGCCAGCCCATCCACGCGTTCGATATCAGAACCGTTGCAGGCGGAAAGATCATCGTAGATGCAGCTAAGGAAGGCGACAAGTTCGTAACTCTCGACGGAAACGAAAGAACTCTCCAGGAAGGCATGCTCACAATCAGAGACACAGAAAAGGCTCTGGCTCTGGCAGGCGTAATGGGCGGTCTCAACTCCGAAATCGAAGCAGATACAACAACAGTACTCATCGAATCCGCTAACTTCCTTGGCGACAGCGTAAGAAAGACATCCAAGAAGCTGGGTATGAGAACAGAAGCTTCCTCCAGATTCGAAAAGGGCATCGACCCCAACCTCGCTAAGGCTGCATGCGACAGAGTATGCTATCTTATCGAACTCGTTGGCGGCGGTACAGTTCTTACAGGCGATGTAGACGTATATCCCGTTGTAGAAGAAGCTAAGACTCTCGACGTAAGAGTATCCAGAATCAACAAGGTTCTCGGCATTAACCTGCCCGGACAGCAGATGGTTGATTACTTCAAGGGTCTGGAAATGGAAGCTGAACTTAATGGCGACATCATTACAGTTACACCTCCCACAATCCGTCAGGACCTCAACATCGAAGAAGACTACGTAGAAGAAGTTGCAAGAATGTACGGCTACGACATGCTGCCCGTAACTCTGCCCAGATCTTCAAACGAATCCAAGATTTCCGACTCC
Organism: Clostridia bacterium; assembly: GCA_024403005.1. Classification (GTDB taxonomy): domain Bacteria; phylum Bacillota; class Clostridia; order Peptostreptococcales; family Anaerovoracaceae; genus RUG11894. The sequence continues at coordinate 10,386 of JAKSSQ010000014.1, forward strand.
CTGGCTATGAGAAATACAGCTAAGGCTGCTCTCATCGGCATGGGTGTTAACGAATTCCTTACATACAGCTTCGTATCTCCCAAGGCTCTGGATAAGGTACATGTAGCTGCAGACAGCCCCAGAAGACAGATGGTTAAGCTCATCAACCCGCTGGGCGAAGATACTTCCGTTATGAGAACAATGATTCTCCCCAACATGATGGAAGTTCTGTCCACAAACTTCTCCAGAAAGGCAGAAGCTGTAAGCGGTTTCGAACTCGGCAATACATTCTATAACACAGGCAAGGGCGAAGACGGAGTTCCCGAAGAAAGATTTGCTCTCTGCGTTGCATGCTACGGCAAGGACGAAACATTCTTCACACTCAAGGGCAAGATCCAGGAACTCATGACAATCCTCGGCGTTAAGAACCTTGAATTCACAGCAGATAAGGAAGATCCCAGCTTCCACCCCGGCCGCTGCGCAAAGATGTACTCCGGCGAAACATACATCGGAACTATGGGTCAGGTTCACCCCTCCGTTGCTGAAGGTTACAACATCGAAACAGCTGTATACGCTGCAGAAATCGACTTCAACGCATGCATGGAAATCGCTGAAACAGAAATCAGATACACACCGCTTCCCAAGTATCCCGCTATGGTAAGAGACTTCTCCATGGTAGTTAAGGAAGAAGTAGCTGTAGGCGAACTGGAAAAGACTATCCGCGCTAACGCAGGCGATCTTCTCGAAGATGTTAAGCTCTTCGACGTTTACAGAGGTGCACCCGTACTTCCCGGACACAAGAGCTGCGCATTCTCCCTCACATACAGATCCAAGGAACGCACACTCAAGGAAAGCGAAGTTAACGAAATCAACCAGAAGGTGCTCGTTGCGCTCAAGGATGAATACAACGCAGTTTTAAGAGAAATCTAAGGAAAGGACCCGGCAATGAACGAAAGAAACACAGTTGCCGTAAAGATTTACGGCCAGGAGTATAATATCTCCGGCGAAATGCCCAGAGAATACATCATGAAGGTTTCCGATTACGTTGACAGCAAAATGCGCGAAATCGGAGAAGGCTACACCGGAAGTGCTACAGCTGTTGCAGTTCTTGCCGCAGTAAACATTTCCGACGAATACTTCAAGAGAGAAGCAGACATCGAAGCGCTCACAGAAAAGAACGCCCAGATGGTAAGCGAAACTCAGCGTTATTCCATGCTGTGGGATGAAGCCAAGGAAAACCTTGCAAGATACAAGGAAGAAATGGCAGGAAACCGTCAGCAGCAGGAAGAAAACATCCGCACTATTGCAGAAAAGAACGACCGTCTGCAGGCCATGAGCGAACACGTTAACGAACTCATGGGCCACAACGACGTTTTAAGAGCCAGAGTCGAAGAACTTACAAACCAGCTTAACAGCGTGCAGGCTGCACCCATGGAAGCTGAAAAGACCATCAACGATCTGGAAGCAAAGTGCAGAGATATCGAAAGCAGTTTCTTCGATATCCAGATGGAAAATATTCACCTTAAGAACGAAGTTGAAGAACTTCGCAGAAGATTAGGATAAAACTATGAACGATAAAGCGCTGCAGGTGCTGGAATACAATAAAATAATTGAAATGCTGGCCCAGCAGTGCTGTTCTCAGATTACACGCGAAAAGGTCAGAGCTCTGAGGCCTTCCAGAAAGATCCGCTGGATCAACGACGAGCTTCAGGGCACTGACGAAGCTGTGCAGGTTATTTTACGCAAGGGCACGCCGCCCCTCGGTTCATTTTACGATGTATCGGGTCTTGCCCACCTGGCAGCCAAGGGCGGAAGCTTAACTCCGAAGCAGCTTCTGGAGATTTCCTATAACCTTACTTCCGCCAGAAAAACAGAGCATTTTCTAGTAACAGACGAACTGCGGCCGCTTTCCACCATCCAGGGATTAGCGTCCGCAATTTCCGTTTTATCAAGGCTGGAGGAAGAGATTAACCGCTGCATTATTTCGGAGGACGAAATAGCAGACAGTGCCAGCCCCGAGCTCCACAGAATACGCAGAAGCATACTGCGCCAGAACGAAGCCATAAGGCAGAAGATTCAGAAGATGGTTGGGTCAGCGGAAAACCAGGCCTTCCTGCAGGACGCAATAGTTACAATGCGCCAGGGCAGGTACGTAATCCCCGTAAAGGCGGAGCACAAGTCCAGGGTTTCCGGCATAGTCCACGACCAGAGTTCTTCCGGTGCGACCCTGTTTATTGAACCCCAGGCCATCGTTACCATGAACAACGAGCTCCGCGAGCTGGAACTGGCGGAAAAGCAGGAAATCCTAAAGATTTTAAAGGAACTTTCCGAATCCGTAGGTTTAAGCGAGCTCGCAATCAAGGCAAATCAGGACATCCTCTACAAGCTGGACTACCTGTTTGCAAAAGGCCGCCTGGCTCTTAGCATGAACGCATCCAGACCCGCCATGAACGAAGACGGATACGTTAAGATAAGAAAAGGCCGCCATCCCCTTATAAATCCGAAAAAAGTCGTCCCCATCGATGTAGAGATCGGAGGCGATTACAATACATTGGTCATCACAGGACCAAACACCGGCGGTAAGACCGTAACATTAAAGACCGTCGGGCTGCTTTGCTTAATGGCTCAGGCAGGCATGTTCGTTCCTGCCGGAGACGGCACGACGCTCCCCGTCTACGACAATATCTTCGCGGATATCGGAGACGAGCAGAGCATAGAGCAGAGCCTTTCCACGTTCTCGTCCCACATGATAAACATCGTGGACATCGTAAAGCACGCAGGAAAGGGCACTCTCGTTCTGGTGGACGAACTGGGCGCCGGCACTGACCCAACGGAAGGTGCGGCTCTCGCAATGGCTATACTCGATACCCTCTACAACAAAGGAGTTAAGAGCATCGCCACAACCCACTACACAGAACTCAAGAAATACGCGATATCCACGCCGGGTGTGCAGAACGCTTCCATGCAGTTCGATGTGGAAACTCTGTCCCCGACATACAGGCTTATAACAGGTGTCCCAGGAAAGTCCAACGCCTTTGAAATTTCAAGGAAACTGGGCCTTCCCGAAGGAATTATCGACGAAGCCAAAGGCCTGCTGGAAACAGGCGACATAGCCTTCGAAGATGTGCTTACATCCATCGAAACGGATAAGCAGGCTGCTGAAGGCGAACGCATCCAGGCTGAAAATCTGCGAAGGGAAATGGCTAAGCAGAAGGAACGCATGGAAAAGCTGGAAGAACAGCTCCGCGCCCGCAAGGAAGAACTTCTGGAAGAAGCCAAGGAAGAAGCTCGCGGCATTCTGGACGAAGCCAGAGAAACCGTTGCGCAGATTCAGAAGGAAATCGAAGAGGCAAGGCTCGATGCCGAGGCTTCTGCAGAGCACAGGCTCAACAGGAGCATAGAAGAAGGCAAGAAGCGCCTTAAGGAATCCAAGAAGAAGCACGCTGCAAAGGTAAGGAATACGGAAAACCCCGAACCGCCCGACGCAGACGAAGTTCAGATAGGTGCAAGGGTAAACGTGCTTTCCGTATCTCAGAAAGCTACAGTTCTCACGCTTCCCGATGCCAAAGGCGACTTTATGGTTCAGGTCGGCAGCTTAAAGCTCTCCGTAAACCTGAAGGGGGTCACCCTGGTGCAGGAAAACGTTACGGAAAAGCAGCGTAAGAAGACCATGTACTCCAGGATTAACCTGGCAAAGTCCATGACAGTGCCTCTTTCCATAAACGTAGTAGGTCAGAATCTGGACGATGCGACATTAAATGTAGACAAATATCTGGACGATGCCTTTATGGCAGGGCTGGAGACTGTAACCATTATTCACGGCAGGGGCGCAGGCATCCTCCGCGACGGTCTGGCGCAGCTGTTCAGACATCATAAACACGTAAAAGAATTCCACAAGGGTGAATATAAAGAAGGCGGCGATGGAGTAACCATCGTAACCATTAGAAGGTGAAACTATGAGAAACGTAAAAATTGAAATTGCACAGCTGCTTGCAGAGCAGGTTGCAAGCCTTACAGCTGAAGACATCGTAAAGATGATCGAAATCCCCTCCGACACAACCATGGGCGACTATGCATTTCCGTGCTTCCGTCTCGCCAAGGAACTCCGCAAGGCTCCCCAGATGATCGCTGCAGACATCGCAGCAGCAATCTCCGGAAATCCTTTATTTGCAAAGGTTCAGAACGTTAACGCATACGTTAACATGTTCATCGACAGAGAAGAATTCTCCAGACTCACACTGTCCGGCATGTTCGAACAGGGCGAAAAGTTCGGCAATTCCAACGTTGGAAACGGCCAGCCTCTCATCGTGGAATTCAGCTCTCCCAACATCGCAAAGCCTTTCCACATCGGACACATCAGAAGCACTGTTATCGGCAACTCTCTCTACAAGATTTTCGACGCTCTGGGCTACAACGTAATACGTATTAACCACCTGGGCGACTACGGCACACAGTTCGGCAAGATGATCGTTGCTTACCGCAAGTGGGGCTGCAAGGAAGACGTAGAGCGTGAACCCATCAAGACTCTGCTTTCCTACTATGTAAAGTTCCACGACGAAGCTAAGAACGACCCCGCTCTGGAAGACGAAGCTCGCGATACATTTACAAAGCTGGAACACGGCGAAGAGGAAGAAACAAAGCTCTGGCAGTGGTTCAGAGATGAATCTCTCAAGGAATTTACAAGAGTATACGACATGCTGGGAATCACATTCGACTCCTATGCAGGCGAATCCTTCTATTCCGACAAGATGCCCGCAGTTCTGCAGGAGCTCAAGGATAAGAACCTTCTGAAGGAATCCCAGGGTGCACAGATCGTAGATCTGGAAGAATACGGACTTACACCGGCCCTCATTACAAAGAGCGACGGTTCCTCCCTTTATATTACAAGAGACCTGGCAGCTATCCTCTACAGAAAGAAGACTTACGATTTCGTAAAGTGCATCTACGTAGTTGCTTCCCAGCAGAACCTCCACTTCCAGCAGTGGTTCAAGATTCTCGACCTTATGGGATACGACTGGTATAAGGATTGCGTTCACGTACCTTTCGGCCTCGTATCTCTGCCCGAAGGCACTATGTCCACAAGAAACGGCCGCGTTGTCTTCCTGGAAGACGTACTCAACAGAGCTGTTGAACAGACAAAGAAGATTATCGAAGAAAAGGGCGTAAATACAGAAAACATGGACGAAACAGCAAAGACAGTAGGTATCGGCGCTGTTATGTTCCAGGAACTGTCCAACGGACGCATTAAGGACTACACCTTCAACTGGGATACAGTTCTTAACTTCGACGGCGAAACAGGCCCCTATGTACAGTATACACATGCAAGAGCTGCAAGCGTTCTCCGCAACGCAGGCGCAGACGCTGCTTCCATGAACCCGGCAGAAATGGATCTGTCCTATATCTGCGGCGAAGCCGGTTACAATCTGGTTAAGCTGCTCTACAGATTCCCCGAAGTTATTAAGGAAGCCGGCGACAAGTACGAACCCAGCGTTGTTACAAGACAT
>JAKSSQ010000140.1 GCA_024403005.1 Clostridia bacterium
AATGAACGCAAATTTTTGCATTTCTTGCCCGGGAAATGGTCTGTGATTCAAAAATAGTGGTATAATATAATTTATTTGTAATTTACAAAACTTGACTTAGGAGATTCGAATGTACGAATTAGTTCAGATTACGGAAAACTGTTATTACATAGAAAGCCCCGCTAAAATCGGCATGGTTAAGACCGGCGAAAACGAAGTCGTGCTCATCGACAGCGGCAACGACTCCGACGCAGGCAAGAAGGTTAAGAAGATTCTTGATGCCAATGGATGGACTTTAAAGGCTATTTACAACACCCATTCCAATGCGGACCACGTAGGCGGAAACAAGCTGCTCCAGGACAGAACCGGCTGCAGCTGCTACGCTCCCGGGATCGAATGCGATATTACAAACCACCCGGTTTTAGAGCCTTCCTATCTGTTCGGCGGCTATCCTCCGAAGGAACTGCGCCATAAATTCCTTATGGCAAAGGCAAGCGTGTGCCAGCCTTTAACTCAGGAAGTGCTTCCGGAAGGCATGGAACTTATCAATCTGCCCGGGCATTTCTTCGACATGGCCGGCTTTAAGACTGCAGACGGCGTAATTTACCTGGCAGACTGCCTTTCCAGCAGACAGACTCTGGAAAAGTACAGAATCGGCGTAATTTACGATGTGGCTGCATATCTGGAAACCCTTGAATTTGTAAAGACTCTGGAAGCTAAGACCTTCGTTCCTGCCCACGCTGCAGCATGCGAAGACATTAAGGAATTAGCCCAGTACAACATAGACACGGTTAATGAAATTGCAGACAGAATAATCGAATTCTGCAAGGAAAAGATCTGCTTCGAAGACCTGCTTAAAAAGCTCTTCGACAGCTACAATCTGGCCATGAGCATCGAACAGTATGTTCTGGTTGGAAGCACTGTAAAGTCTTATCTCGCGTGGCTTAAGGATAACGGCAGAGTGCAGATCGTAATCGAAGATAACAGAGTATTATGGGAGGCAGCAGCATAAATGCTATTAACCAGAAAAGAAACGGACATGGTTAACGGTCCGCTTTTCAGAGACCTCATAATATATACGATACCGATAATTCTGTCGGGTCTTCTGCAGCTGATGTTCAACGCAGCGGATTTGATAGTCGTAGGCAGATATTGCGGTCACACGTCGGTAGCTGCCATCGGGGCTTGCTCCGCAATTATAAACCTTATAACAAACCTGGCCATAGGCCTGTCCGTAGGCGTAAGCGTTGCCGTTGCCGTCGCCATAGGGGCAGGGGACAGCAAAAGATGCAGCAAGGCAGTCCATACTGCCATCCCCGTAGCTTTAATCGGCGGCCTTTTCATGACCGCAATCGGAGTGCTTTTCGCTAAGCCCATCCTGGCCTGGAACAATACTCCGGACGACGTTCTGGATCTGTCTGCGACCTACATGCGCATTTATTTTGCAGGCATTATCGCAACCATGATCTACAACTACGGCGCAGCTATTTTAAGGGCTGCAGGGGATACTCAGCACCCCCTGTACTACCTTACGGCAGCCGGCGTGCTCAACGTTATTCTCAACGTAATTTTCATTACCGTACTCGGAAGAAACGTAGACGGTGTAGCCCTTGCTACTACCATATCCCAGTGCTTATCTGCTATGCTGGTATTAAGGTTTCTCGCTAAATCCGATGGACCTATAAAACTGAATTTTAAAAAGATGACTATGGACTGGATATGCCTGAAGCAAATCATCGTCGTAGGCCTTCCTGCAGGCCTTCAGGGATGCATGTTTTCCATCTCCAACATAATAATTCAGAGGTCCATAAATTCCTTCGCTTCCGTTGCCATGTCAGGCAATGCTGCAGCAGCTAATGTAGAAGGTTTTACTTACCAGGCTATGAATTCCTTCCACCAGACGGCCATGAACTTTACAGGCCAGAACTACGGGGCAAGGAGGCTGGACAGACTTAAGAAAGTCTATAAATACACTATAATCGACGTAACCATAACAGGCATAATTACAGGCTGGTTAACATTCCTGTTCGCAAGACCGCTGCTCGGTCTGTACATTACGGACAGCAAGGCCGCGATCGAATACGGCGTGACCCGAATGATGATGATCTGCATACCTTACTTCCTTTGCGGAATAATGGACGTTATGTCCGGTCTGCTGCGAGGCCTTGGAAATTCCATGATGCCTATGGTTTCAACGGTTCTGCTGGTATGCGTTTTCCGCGTCGCCTGGGTTTATACCGTGTGGCAGCTGCCGGAAATGCACAATTTAACCATGCTGTACTTAACTTATCCCATATCCTGGATATTAAACCTGATCGTATTGAATATTTGCTACTTCCGCACTATGCGTAGACTGACAAGTAGTGATATAATTATATAATTACTTAACCCTCACATTTACCTTAATCATAACCCTATGGAGACTATTAACTCACATTCCTGCAGCGGCTTAAAGGCTTGCTTTTTCAAAGTATTATCTCTGCTCTTTATGCCGCTCAGCTTCGCATTTATGGAGCTTCTTCTGGCCCGTAACTGCGCATTCGACCCCGAAATATTCAACGCTCCCGGCGCAGTGCTTTCCGGACTTGCGCTCGGGTTCATCTGCGACATACCTGCGTTCATGTTTAAGAACAGAAAGGCAGGCTTTGCAGCAGCTCTCATATTGACCGAAATTGCAGCCGTATATTTCTGCGTGCAGTTCTTCGTTTACAACTCCTACACCACATTCATGGACCCCGTAACCATCATGCAGGGTGCAGGCGGAGTAATGGACGAATTCGGCAGCGACGTAAAAGGCCTGGTTCAGCAGGGCAAAGGATATATTTTCGCATACCACATTCCCGTATTTATCCTTATCGCGCTGGTTAAGTTCTGGGAATTCAGAAGAGACAGCAAGCTTTCCATCCTTGCATTTACAGTGTTTGCAGTGTTCATGCAGAGCATGTCCTGCAGCGGATTCAAGATGACGGAAACTTCCGCGTCCAAATACACTTACGAATATGCATTTAACGACGGAATCCTGAACTTCGGCGCCATCGCATCCACAGAGCTGGATGTGGTTTACGGCTTAAACGGCAAGCCCAAGGCTCCGACCACAAAGCTTCCTGACAGAGCTGCAAAGGGCAGCGGCAGCCACGATGCGCCGGCTTTCCATGGGCTCAACAAGCTGGATTTCGATTTCGATAAATTAATTGCGGACGCACCAAACGACACAATCCGCAAGATTCACGAATACGTAGCTTCCCAGCCTGCAAGCGCAAAGAACCAGTACACAGGCATGTTCAAGGACAAGAACCTGGTTGTAATCTGCGGCGAAACCTTCTCTGCAGAAGCTGTAGACGAAGTGCTTACACCGACTCTCTACCATATGGCTCAGACAGGCATACTGATCGACGATTTCTACCAGCCGTTCTGGGGCGGAAGCACAACTTCCGGCGAATTCTGCGTACTTACAGGTCTCGTTCCCGTGAACCACGCAAATTCCATGCAGCAGACCATCGGTGCGCATAACTTCGAATGCGTAGGCTTCTACATGCAGGATATGGGCTACACAAGCACTTCCTACCACAACGGAGACTACGACTTCTACAACAGATACAAGACTCACCCGTGCCTCGGATTTACAAAGTTCATCTCCAACGGCACAGGCATGGAAGACGGTCTTTCCGGCACCTGGCCCCCCAGCGATTCGGAAATGATTGAGTTCACATATAAGGACTGGATCCAGGACGAAAAGTTCTACGCTTATTACATGTCCTACAGCGGCCACAGCATCTACAACTTTACCAGACACGAAATGGCCATTAAGCACAGAGACAAGGTAAAGGATCTGCCGTGCAGCACAAAGATTCAGGCTTATAAGGCAGCCCAGATCGAACTGGACGAAATGGTTGAACTGCTCGTTAAGCACCTGGAAGAAGAGGGCAGACTGGAAGATACATTAATCGTAATAGCTCCGGACCACTATCCCTACGCTCTGCAGAACTCCATGGTATGGGGCAACGACAGAGACTACGTTTCCGAGCTTTACGGCTACGCTCCCAGCAACGAAATGCTGCGCGACCACAACAAGTTTATTATCTGGAGCCCCTGTCTGGAAGCAATGGAAGAGCAGATAGAAGTTAAGGACCCTGTCTGTGCAACAGACGTAGTTCCGACCGTTCTGAACCTTATGGGTGCAGACTTCGATTCCAGAATCTATCCCGGCAGAGACATCCTTTCTTCTCAGGAGTCTCTGGTAATGTGGAATAGCTACAGCTGGAAGACCGACAAGGGATTCTATAACGCAAACACAGGTAAATTTACACCTAACGAAGGAGAAACTGTAGACCAGGCGTACATCAATGAAACGAAAGAAAAGGTCAGAGAAAAACTCAAATACTGCAAGCAGGTCCTGGACAACGACTATTTCAAATATCTCTTCCCTGACAGGCAGTAAGGCAAGATGGCGCATAAACGGCTCGGACTTCGACTTGGCAACTGCGTCGCCGATGTGCGCCATCAGCTTTTCGTATGCCTTCTCTTTGAGTCCGGGAAGATTCGCTGCGTCCTTGTAAAGAAACGGGTCAGGCTTCCAAGCCAGATGGTGGCGGGTGATCGCCGCCCTCACCGCAACCTCGACAATGGCAAGCCCCTTTCCGCTTACCGTGCGAAGGTTGGAGTCGAAATCGTAGATCGCCTTGACCGTCGCAAAGTCGGCTCCTTCGATGAAGTCCACCTTGTCCGGCTGACGGAACGGAACGAGATACCCTTTCAGCCGGTAATACCCGACTTTGGCGAGGAAGGCGAGAAGCTGACCCTTGTCAAAAGCCAACCCACGCGAATTGAGTATCGCGGCAATGTCCTCGTTCGTCTGTGGCTTTTTCGCGTATGGTGTCATGGCTCGTTAGCATAAAAAAACCCGCCGATACAATGGACGAGTCCATCCGGCGGGCCTGCTGGTGCATAG
>JAKSSQ010000141.1 GCA_024403005.1 Clostridia bacterium
CAGGCCCTCTGGAAGAGCTATTTTAAGACCGCAGCCATCTCCCAGCGCGTCAACCACAACCTGCAGAAGCAGTTCGTTCCCAAGAGGTACTGGCAGTACACGGTGGAATATACGGACCAATAGGCATTTTTCGCCGGATTCGCTCAAAAATATTGTCTTATAACCTGCGCTTCTATAAAATAGTATTCAGCAACTAATACTATCGTTATAGGAGCGTTTTTATGTCTAAAAAATCTCTAATTGCACTGCTGCTGGCCCTGTGCATGGTCTTAAGCGCCTGCCCGGTCTTCGCAGCAAACACTGCTAAAGAGCCGCTGGTCTTCAGCGACGTACCCGAAACCCATTGGGCTCACAAATTCGTAAGCGAAATGACCGCAATGGGCCTCTTCTCCGGCACATCCACTCCGGTAGACGGCGTGGGAACCTTCTCCCCGGACAAGACCATGACCAGAGCCGAGTTCCTTACCGTAACTGTAAACCAGCTCTACGGAAGCGATTTCGCTAAGATGCAGCCCGCCAGCCCCTGGTACAAGAACACCTACGATCTGGCAGTTTCCAAGGGCCTCATCACGTCTTCCGAATTCACTTTAAACGACATGCAGTACGGCATGAGCCGCCAGGAAATGGCCATGATCGTGGTGCGTGCCATGGAAGTAATGGGCAACACTTCTACAAAGAAGCTTATGCCACAGTCTAGAATTCCCGACTACGACTATATCCGCGAATACTATAAAGTTTACGTTCAGAAGTGCTACGCAAACGGATGCATCGGCGGCACCGACTCCAAGGGAACATTTAATCCCTGGGGCGTGCTCACAAGATCCCAGGCTTCCGTAGTGCTCTACCACCTCATCGTTCCCGAAAGCCGCGGCCGCTACGACGAATCCATGCTGGTGGATGAACCTGCATATGCATATCTTACCGACTGCAGACTGGTAGTAAACGGCGCCGTATACCCCGGCCTTGTAAAGATCAAGGACGAATACTATATGCCGCTGCCTACTATCGAAGAATATATAAACAGGCGTACCGATGCATTCTCAATCAGTGTAAGCGAAGACAATACCGGACTTGAAATAAATGTATATCCGATAAAAACCTACGGCTATGATGGACTGTATGCCGTATGGAACGTTGCGGATAAGGCAGTAGGAAAATGTCTCGGCCTTGCTCAACCTATCGATGGAAAAGTCACTATGTATGAAGAAATGACCCGGTTCGAAACGGATGCCTACACTCTCGGCGGCGGCTATCCCATGGTTAACGTACAGGCCTTCGGTCCGGGCAGCTTCGTCGGAAAAGACTATGTAACCAAAGGCTATATGGTAGACATTTACGGCGAGTCTTATGCAAACAAAAAGCCGGTTACAGACAACAGTTCAGCCATCGCAGCAACCCTTATAAAGGGCACCGATAAAGAAACCGTAACTGCAATTCACGACTACATTATTAACCAGATAACCTACGGCTATGCGGAACACGACGATGGCACCGACCTTGAGAATAACGTTACTTTAAAGGAAAAACGCGGCGTATGTGAAGATTATACCCGTCTGTTCCATTCCATGTGCAATGTAGCCGGCATCCCCTGTGTAGATGTTATCGGAGCAACAAACGGCGAGGGTCACGCATGGAACGAAGTTTACATCGATGGTAAATGGCAGTATGTAGACTGCACCTGGGATGACCCAATCGGCGGAAAGCCCAGAAAATCTTATCTTCTGGTAAACGCAGAGACATTGGCAATTGATCATTTCTGGTACGAAGGTGTGTACCACACACAAATGTATAAACCTGACGATTACCCAGCCCTTCCCGAATTCGACCCTGCATGGTGCAGCCTCGACCCGATGAAGGTCAATTCCAGAGAAATGTTCAGAAAGGTTCTTGCTGCTCAGATTTACATGGGAAAAGAATCTTTCAGCATTAAGTGTCCGTCCGGCTGCTTCTCTTCCCTCGACTTCCTGGCATATTACGAACTTATGCCCTGGGCAATAAGGTGGAGTTATAACAGCAAGACAGGCTGCTACGATTACAAGCTCGGATTCTTTTAGCCAGCTTGGCTGAAGTAGCGCATAAAAACAAAACGGGTTCATCGCCTAAAAACGATGAACCCGTTATTTTATTGCTTATTGGGGTCACCCTTGCGGGTGAGATTTTAAATTACAGACCGATAGCTTCGATTCTGTCGCAGGCTTCCATGAGCTTGGGCAGACCTACTGTTACGCAGATACGAACGTAGCCTTCGCCGCAGGAACCGAAGTTCTGTCCGGGAACTACCATTACGTGAGCCTTTTCCAGAACTGTAAGAACGAATTCGTCGGAAGTGAGGCCTGTTTCCTTGATGTTTACGTAGAGGTAGAATGTGCCCATGGGAGGATACTGAACGTGCAGGTGAGGAATCTTGTTGATTCTTTCAGCTGTCTTGAACAGTCTTTCCTTGAATTCGTCCATGATGGGCTTCATAACTTCTCTGCCGTTGTCCAGAGCGTATTTAGCCATTCTCTGGGAGATAGCGGGAGCTGTGTAAACCATGGAAAGGCCAAGGCTGCAAACGCCGGAGATGATCTGCTGAGGTGCGATGATCCAGCCGAGTCTCGCGCCTGTTGCAACGTAGTTCTTGGACATGGAGTTGATTACTACTGTTCTTTCTGCCATTCCGGGGATGGAAAGCATGGATGTGAACGGTGTAGCGAAGTCGTACCATGTGTAGATTTCATCGGAGAATACGAGCAGGTCGTGCTTCTTTGCGATGTCTGCGATAGCTTCCAGGTCTTCCTTTGTGAGGATTGCACCTGTGGGGTTGTTCGGGGAGTTGATAACCAGAGCCTTTGTCTTGGGAGTAATGTACTTTTCAAGATCTGCAGGGTCCAGTCTCCACTGGTTGTCTTCGCTTGTGGGTACGAAAACGGGTGTACCGCCGGCATATTCAACCTGTGCAGCGTAAGCTGTAAAGCTGGGATCGGGAATTAAAACTTCGTCGCCCTGCTGGATTGTGGAGAAGATGGAGATGAATCCTGCATAGTCTGCGGATGCGAGCATGCATACGTTCTTTTCGTCTACATCGATGTCGTATTCTCTCTTGTAATATCTGACTACTGCGTCGATAACGTCTGCATCGCCTCTTACTGCTGTGTAGTGTGTGTGGCCTGCAAGAGCGTCTTTGCAGCCTGCTTCGATAATGGGAGCAGGTGTTGTGAAGTCAGGATCGCCGATAGAGAGGTTAATAACGTCTGTCATACCCTTCATAAGTTCCGGAGCTCTGGAGAAGAGTGTCGGCTTGAAGTTAAGGCAGCGATTTGCCATGAATTTAGTTTCCATAATGTATATCCTCCGTTGTTTTGAATCAATAATCAGACTGCCTGCAGCGCTGGCCGCAGATCAATATAGTGCATTATATCACAAATGCCGTTTATTTGTGCGATTCAAACAATAAAATATTGAGCAAATGTCGTAAATAAACAAATTTTTACGGTTTAAATAAGCTTGTTCTTAATGAGCCACTGCGCGGCGCCGTAGTCCTTACCCAAAACCTTTCTGCAGCCGGCCTTTAATATGTCCGAAACGTCCGGCCTTGTCAGAAGCGCGCAGACCTTAAGGAAGGCCCTTTCGCGGTTGTGGTCGTCTGTTTCTTCCGCAGCTTCTTTAATGTTAGACCAGTTGAGCCCTTCGCGCAGCAGCTTTTCCAGTTCGCGCTCCAGGTTTTTGCGGCTCTTGCTTTCCGGTAGTTTACGCAGCTTAATCTCGGCTGCAATCGCCTTGCGGAAGCTTTCCCCGGTGTAGATTATGCCTGGGTCCAGATCCAGTATCTGCCCTGCTCTTTCCGCAGATGCGATGCTTCTGTTGTCCGTCGAGCCCTTAACGAATGCGTATTTCTTTCCGTCGAATACTCCGAAAGCCTTCATGGCATCCAGATATCCGAGGCGCATAATCCTGCTTATATTGCCCGGCTCGAAAATGTACGTGCTGCCCAGATCCCAGGACGGAGCGATCATAACCATGCGGTCTCCTGCGATTTCCAGGTCTTCTTTCTGCATGTGGCCGAACACGTCCAGGTTGACCACAATTATCTTCTCCGCACCCTTTTCCAGGGCCATGCGGATGGGCATGTAGTCGTAGTAGCCGCCGTCCAGATATTTTTCACCGTCGATTTCGTAAGGCTTTACTACCGGGTAGCAGGCGCAGCTTGCAAGCACGTAATCCAGCATTTCCCCTTCCGGAATATCCTCTTTCCAGAGGTAAAGGGGCTTTACTGCACTTAAATCCAGCTTTTCGCCTTCCGTAATCTTTACTGTGCAGATGCCGAATTCCATGTCGGATTTTCTTACGTTTTCTTCCGGGAAATCCCTTCTGAGAACTTCCGTAATTCCGGTAAAGGTTACGCCGTGGTTTTCCAGAATATCTTCCAGATTAAAAACTTCTTCCGTGTGCAGTCCGGACCAGAGCTTAACAGCATCGTCGTAGCGATCCTGCGCAACTATGTAGGAGTTCATGGCTCCGATGGAAGTGCCGCAGACTATGTCGATTTTGGTTCCCAGCTCGCGAAGAGCCTGCCAGACACCCATTTCGTAGGCGCCTCTGGCTGCACCGCCGCTGAGCACCAGTGCGGTTGTATGGTCTTTAACCGGCGCAATGTCCGGCTTGTTATCTATGTTGAGCCCTACGGCCTTTTTTGCCCTCGTTCTAGCCTTTTTTCTTGCCTCTTTGAGCTTTTCCTCGATGTCCATTGCAAGATGCTTTTCCGGACGATTTTTTATATTCCCAGACATTCTCCCAGCACCTCCCCGATTGGGTCATGAATAACTAAATCTGCCTTTGCGTCGGCAGCGGTTTCGGACTTGTTGAGCACAACCAGTTTGCTGCCCTTAAAGTAGTGAACAAATCCTGCGGCAGGATAAACCACCAGAGATGTGCCG
>JAKSSQ010000142.1 GCA_024403005.1 Clostridia bacterium
AGGCAGCCCATGCCGCCGTCGTTTGTAGCGCTTCCGCCGATTGCTATGGTAATGTCGCGTGCGCCGTTTTTAAGGGCGTCTGCAATTAGATCACCCGTGCCTTTTGTGGAAGTGTTTCTCGGGTCGCGCAGTTCTGCCGGCACGAGGAAAAGTCCGGATGCGCTTGCCATTTCGATAATGCATCCTCCGCCGGGAAGTAAACCGTAGCCTGCTTCTGCAGGGCTTCCGAGAGGACCGGTAACGGTTAAAGGCTTCCAGGTACCGCCAAGAGCCATGATTACAGCTTCTGCAGTGCCTTCACCGCCGTCTGCCATGGGGACCCAGTCGCAGCCTGCGCCGGGAAAAACCTCGCCGGCGGCTTTAGTTAAGAGGTCACTTATTTTTAAAGAGCTTAAAGATCCTTTAAAGGAATCCGATGCGAAAAGAAAATTCAATGTTTGCCTCTCTTTCCTGTCAGCAGTGCATAAAGGCAGAATGCTGCGATAAGGACTACTGCGCCGCAGACTGCAAGAGCAATCTTAGGCATTAAAGCCGGAGCTTCTTCCTGAATTTCCGGAAGGCCGGTCGTATCTACAAGGTTGATTACTTTTGGAATTGGCAGGGTGTAATCCTTGCGGAAGGAATATCCGCAGCTCGGGCAGGTGTAGTCCGTATAACCCATGGATTCGTACGTTGGGTCAATGGTTTTTGCCTCGAAACTGCCGCCGTCCATACAGGGCAGAAGGTCTCTGCTGTAGTCGCGGGTTTCGTCTCTCTTGAAGTTTTCTGTGCAGCCGCCCCACTCGTAGGTCCACTGCATTACCTCGCCGATGTAGGGTGCGCAGTAAGCTCTGCGGTCCGTGTTGTCTTCGAAGAAGTGGATGGCGCCTCCGATGTGGTTATTGGTTATGTAGCCCCTGTAGCTTGTGCCGCGGGGGAAGAGGATGTACATGCCCACCAGGCCGCCGTCGTGCACGTAGCCGTGGTCGGAATCATAGCCTTCGATGGAGACATTGTTATTTGCCAGGTCTATAAAACCTGCAGCATAAGCGCCGCCCATGAACTGCTCGTCTCTGTTTTCCTTATCCCGGTCGATGCAGACCTGTACAGACTGTATAGTGCAGTCACGGATAGAACCCTTGCCATAGCCGGCTGCGCCACCGGTTCCGAAGCACTTGCCGCTGGTGCGAAGGTCCACATAGCCTTCGATTGAGCAGTACTGTACTTCGCCGCCGTCCATGCAGCCTGCCAGGATTCCCGCAAATACGGGGTCCGGGTAGTCGGTGACCTCAATGCACGCACCTGCAAGATTTAAATTCTCTATCTTTGCACCCTCTGCCAGAACGCTGAACATTCCCGCAAAGTGAGTGTCGTATTCTTTATAGTTGCCGTCGTAAACGGTTCTTGTTTCCGTTCCGACTTTATTTACTGTTAAATTGTAGATGGTGTGGCCCTGTCCGTCCAGACAGCCTGCAAATTCCTTAGGCATCCAGTCTGTACCGGCCATATCCAGGTCGCATTCCAGTTTGTAGCTGCCGTGCGGATCCATTGCTGCAAGCTCCTGCGGAGTGCTTATGGAGACCGTTTCTGCGCCGTAGCAGAGCCCCAGAGAGCCGATCAGAGCAGCCAGCAAAGCGATAATTATTATATTCAACCGTTTCATGGTACAATCCTCCCAATTTAACACTTTATTATACCACTTCCCCACCCTTTTGGATAGTTTACATTGGGGACGGGTACACTTTAACGCTTTAGCACGCTAAAGGGGGACGGGGGTGCTTTACCACTTTAGCACGCTAAAGGGGGACGGGGGTGCTTTACCGCTTTAGCAGGCTAAAGGGGGACGGGTACGCTTTAGTGTGCTAAAGCGCCGCGTCCCCGAAGGGGATACCCGTCCCCAAGCAGGAAGCAATAGTAAAGCCCGGCAGAGACTGCCGGGCTTTACTATGAGGAGAACTATTGATTAGATAGTTTTTAGGTTTGCTTACATCGCACCCAACTAGGAGTTTTATTGAATGCGAACAAAAAAAGGATTGAATTTATGTGTTAATAATACACTTGAATTGCGGTCAAATCTATTATAAAATTGCAATATGCTTATTTACTCAAATAAATAAAGGAGATATATGGAATTACTTCAAATACAGTATTTTCTTGCACTTGCGCAGGAAGAGCACGTTTCTAATACCGCAGAAATGTTAATGATTTCACAACCGACTTTAAGCTTAACCATCAAAAAACTGGAGGAAGAGCTTGGCGTTCAGCTGTTTGTCCGCACCGGCCGCCGCATCCGCCTCAACGAGAACGGCCGCCTCTTCATGACCTACGCCCAGAACGCCATGGACACCCTGGAAAAAGGCAAGGAAGCTTTAAGCCGCAGCTCGGACAAATACGCAAGAAAACTGTCCCTCGGCATCGAAAGCCCTCTGGTCTGGCAGGACCTCACCTGCAGCTTCGCAACAAAGTATTTCAGCTACGAAATCAGCCAGAAATCCATCGAAGACAACTCCTACGTGCCCCAGATTCTGGACAGAAGCCTGGACTTTTACATCGGAAGCATCGACGGCAACCCGGCCATGCGCAACTCCGACAAGTTCGAAATTAAGGAGTTCGCAAAGGGCAGAATCTGCGTAATCGTCCCGGAAGATTCGGAAATCGCAAAGAAAGGCACCATAACTTTCGCAGAGCTCAAAGACGAAATGTTCATCTGCCGCCCGCCCGAACACGAGTGCCAGCAGTACACGGACAGCCTCTGCAGAAAAGCAGGCTTCGTGCCCAAAATCTCCATGATCTGCGACTACACCACCCGCGAAGTAATGGTAGCCAACGGCCAGGGCATAACCTTCTCCTCGAACCTC
Organism: Clostridia bacterium; assembly: GCA_024403005.1. Classification (GTDB taxonomy): domain Bacteria; phylum Bacillota; class Clostridia; order Peptostreptococcales; family Anaerovoracaceae; genus RUG11894. The sequence goes on from JAKSSQ010000142.1 coordinate 2,838, forward strand.
GCAACCCGCTGGCTCAACGTGCCGGGAGTAAAGCCGGTCTTCCTCTCCGACGAAAATGCAGTGCGCCACCAGCACATCATCTGGCTCAAAGACCGCCCCATGACGCCGGCAATGAAGGATTTCCTCAACTACGCCATCGATTTTACAAAAAACCTCAAATTTTAAAACTCCCCGCGTGAACCAATCAGCCCTGCCGCAAATTAAACCCGGGCGGAGCGCATAATGCATTTCACTAAAAGCAGAATAGCTATCCCTCCAAAGGATGCTTCGGGGCCGAAGCGGCCTGTAAGGAAAGCTGCAAGAAAGCCGCCTGCAAGAAAGCAGCAGATGCTGAACCCATAAAAGGCGCTTTTACTGCGCATCTTTATATCCTTTGTAACAAGGTATTCTGCCAGCGCTGAAAAGCACTGGCGGGTGTTGTTGGATATGAAAATTGTGGAGCAGGGATATTCTTTAACACCGCTGAACACGCTCCACTGAAATCCGGTAATAAAAAACAGCGGATAAAGCGCCAGCACAGGATGGACGGTTTCCGGCAGAAAGCCGAGGATTATAAGGCCGGCGCAGGAAAGGGCAATGCTGAAATCCTTCCTGTTGCAATCGGTTTTCAGTTCCATCCATTTGGAAATCATAAAGGGAAGAAGAAACATGAGTCCCCCGCCAAAGCGGATCATAACTTCTTCAAAATTTCCCAAGGAAAGGCTGATCATGCATTCCAGCAGATTGCCCGTAGCGGCTGAGCCAAAGCCATGGCGAAGCAGCAGGGCATAGCCTCCGAAAAAGCCTCCCATAACGCACATCAGATAATGAATTGTTCGTTCGTATTTAATAATCATCGCTTTTCTCCAGGGCCTGAAGGAAATCATAAACAGATCTCTTTCACAGCCCTTTTTCATTCTGCTTTAACTACCGTTCAATATTATATTCAAGATAGATACGCTATGCAAAAAGCATATATGATATAATTAAACTACTAATTTGATAGTTTAATTACGGAGAAAACCATGAATCTGGATACTTACAGAATTTTTTATCATGTTGCGACCAGCGGCAGCTTTACCAGAGCAGCCCAGGTACTGCACAACAGCCAGCCCAACATGATACGGTATATCAACATTCTTGAAGAGGAGCTGGGCTGCAGGCTGTTCATAAGAGGACGCAAGGGGGTCACCCTTACGGAAGAAGGCGGGCAGCTCTACCGCAAAGTCTCGGAAGCCATGCAGCTGCTGAGCGAAGGCGAACGGGACATTAAAAATATGCAGCGCATGTCCCAGGGCTACATTGCCATCGGCGCCAGCGAGACAAGCCTGCGCCTGCTGCTTTTAGAGCAGCTTGAAGCCTTTAATGCCCTGTATCCTTCCATTAAAATCAACATTACCAACAGTTCCAGTCCTGAAGCTCTGCGTGCCCTGGACAGCGGCCTGGTAAACATGGCCGTCATCACTTCGCCTTACACGCTGCCCGGCTATATGAACGATATTCCGGTAAAAACCTTCAGGGAAATCCTGATCTGCGGCCCTGCATATAAAGATCTGGCCGAATCAAAACTCCCCTTAAAAGCGCTGGAGCAGCTGCCCGTAATCTGCATGAGGCCCGATTCTGCCACCAGGACCCTGTATCAGAACTATTTCATAGAGCACGGAGTGAAGATTACCCCGGATATGGAATGCGAAACTTCGGACCAGATTCTGCACATGGTTCTTCATAACCTGGGCGTCGGTTTTTATCCGGAAGAACTGGTCCGTAAAGAGCTCAAAAACGGAAAGCTTTACAGGATTGAACTGGAAGAAAAAGAGCCGGAACGCACAATTTCGATCATAACCTCCGGGCGAACAGATCCGGGAAACGCAGGAAGAAAACTGATTGAGCTCATGACTGTACAAAGCTCCCGGTGACCCAATCCGGCCCGGCCGCAGCATCCGGCCGGCCCAAATCCCAAACCCCCAACACCATACAAATACAAAGTAAAAACCCCGCCGCGAGGACGGGGTTTTTCACTTGAATGAA
>JAKSSQ010000143.1 GCA_024403005.1 Clostridia bacterium
GGGTTCACCGTGTACTTCTTTTCGCGGCGCGGCTTGAGCTTCTTGTCGTAGTCGTAGTCCATGTACGTAAAGGAAACCATCTTGCCTGCCGAAATCGCCTCGTCCAGGATTTCGATGTTCAGGAAAACTTCCGCATTGGGCGACTTGCGCTCCGCAGAGATGATGTTCGTATAGCTGTACTTCTTTCTGTCGTAGCTCGTAAGGAAAGAACGCAGCTTTTCCAGCACTTCCTGGGTCTGCTGCTGAGATATGTACGCGCAGGAATAAACCGCGTCTATGAGCAGGCGGATTTCCGCTGCGGAGAACTTTCTGTTCTCGATATAGTAACCCTTTTTGTTGTCGTCGTAGTCGGATATTTCGTAGTCGAAATCCATCAGCGCGTGGATTGCGCCGGTAACTGTGCGCCTGTCGATATCCCTGTCGTAGAGAATGCGCATCTTTTCGCGGATTTCCTTCATAGTTAAGATGTGGTTTTCGTCTGAATACTCCTCGAGAATGCTGAGAATGCAGAGCATGTTGGACTTGTCCGTCTTCATAAAAACCTCCGTTTCCGGGGCGTGACCCCAATCACATAGTACAATTTTTTGTACATAGGGTCAAGGGCGGATTGGGTCACCGGATTGTGCGGCGGATAACAAAAAATACCCCTTGAAATTTGTTGAAAAACAACAATTGTCTGTTGACATATTATGTGGGGAATTATAGAATAAAAAAGTACCGAAAGTACGCATTATTTTGTATTGGAGTAAATATGACATTCACTGCCAAGGCAATCATTATTATTGGTATCGTCGTCATTATTGGCATCCTTCGACTTCTCGACGCGCAATCGTGTTACCAGCCGTGCAATAATAGCGATTGGAGAACCCCCGAGCAGACAGAATAAATGCTTAAACCGATTGCAGACCGTATGGCTTTTAACAAGTTATACGGTTTTTTTATTAAGGTCCGCAGAGGCGGAACCGGCATTAAAGGAGAGACTATGAACAAGAAAATCGCGCTCATCAAGGGCGACGGAATCGGCCCCGAAATCGTAGAAAGCGCTGTAAGAGTGCTGGAAGTTGTAGCAGAAAAGTACGGCCACAGCTTTGAATTCAATTCCTATCTTGCAGGCGGCTGCGCTATCGACGCATGCGGCGAACCTCTTCCCCAGGAAACAATCGACGGATGCCTGGCAAGCGACAGCGTTATCCTCGGCGCAGTAGGCGGCCCCAAGTGGGATGGCGTACCCGCTGAAATCAGACCGGAAAAGGGCCTGCTCAAGATCAGATCCACAATGGGTCTTTACACTAACCTCCGCCCCGCAAAGATCTACCCCGCACTTAAGGAAGCAAGCCCCTTAAGAGCAGACATCGTAGACCAGGGCGTAGACATCATGATCGTTCGTGAACTTACAGGCGGCATCTACTTCGGCGAAAGAGGCTACAGAGAAGGCAAGTACGGCGAAGAAGCTTACGACGTAGAAGCTTATTCCGTAACTGAAATCGAAAGAATCGCTCACGTTGCATTCCAGACTGCAATGAAGAGAAACAAAAAGGTTACTTCCGTGGACAAGGCAAACGTTCTCGAATCCTCCAGACTCTGGAGAAAGACCATGGAAAGAATCAACAAGGAATATCCCGAAGTTCAGCTGAACCACATGTACGTGGACAACGCAGCCATGCAGCTGGTCAGAAACCCGTCCCAGTTCGACGTAATCGTAACAAGCAACATCTTCGGCGACATCCTCTCCGACGAAGCTTCCCAGATTACAGGTTCCATCGGCATGCTTCCCTCTTCCTCCCTCGGCAGCACAACCCGCGGCATGTATGAACCCATCCACGGCTCCGCTCCCGACATCGCAGGAACAGGCAAGGCTAACCCCATCGCAACCATCCTTTCCGCAGCCATGATGCTCCGTTATTCCTTCGATATGGAAGAAGAAGCAAAAGCTATCGAAACTGCTGTAGATAAGGTCTTAAATGACGGTTATCGCACTGCAGATATAGCCGGAAATTCCGCAAAAGCCTTGAATTGTACAGAGATAACGGATATAATTATTAGTTATATTAAAGGATTTTAGTGTAGGGAAAATTACATCTTAAAACTGGAGAAATTTATGAAACTTAGCGGTGCAGATATCATAATGGAGTGCCTGCTCGAACAGGGAGTAGACACGATATTCGGATATCCCGGAGGCACTATTATCAACGTGTACAACTCACTGTACAAGTACTCCGGAAAAATTAATCACATATTAACTGCTCACGAGCAGGGCGCTTCCCACGCAGCCGACGGCTACGCAAGAAGCACCGGTAAAGTCGGCGTTTGCTTCGCAACTTCCGGCCCCGGCGCAACAAACCTTACAACGGGTATCGCCACTGCTTATGCAGATTCTTCCCCTGTTGTATTCCTCACCTGCAACGTTGCAGATGTACACTTCGGAAAGGACTCTTTCCAGGAATGCGACTTCATCGGAATTACAATGCCCATCACCAAGGCTAACTACCTGGTAGACGACGTAGAAGATATCGCAGACGTAATCAGAACAGCTTTCGCTGTTGCAAGATCCGGCCGTCCCGGCCCCGTTGTCATCGATATCCTGAGCAACGTTCCCGCAAAGGAAACTGAATACGAATACATCCCCGTTGAAAAGCACGCAAACTACGGCAGACTTGCAGCCTTGCAGAAGAGAGCTTCTCACCAGCAGGACATCAAGACTCCCGAACCCGAAGGAGACATCGAACTGCTCGTAGAAATGATCAAGGCTTCCAAGAAGCCCCTCGTAATCTGCGGCGGCGGCGTTGTAAGAGGCAGAGCTCACAACGAATTCAAGGAATTCGTGGAAAAGGTAGATGCTCCCGCAGCCATTACCGTAATGGGCGGCGGCGGATACAGCGGCAGAAACAAGCTCACTACAGGCATGATCGGCATGCATGGGTCTCAGGCTTCCAACATGGCAGCTGCAGGCTGCGACCTGCTCATCGCAGTAGGCTGCAGATTCGCAGAAAGAGTTACCCTGGACGTTAAGAAGTTCGCAAAGAACGCAAAGATCGTCCAAATCGATATCGATCGTTCCGAAATCAACAAGAACGTAAAGACAGACCACCACATCATCGGCGATGCAAAGCGAGTTCTGCAGATCCTCAACAGCAAGCTGGACCAGCAGAGCCACGAAGAATGGAAGAAGTACGTATTCTCCTTCAAGACCGAAACAGAATACGACGAAGGCGGAGATACTCTCACACCCAAGCAGATTTCCAACGCCATCGACAAGATTCTTCCCAGAGATACAATCTTTGCAACAGACGTAGGCCAGCACCAGATGTGGGCTATTCAGCACTTCCACTTCGACTATCCCGGCCAGCTGATTACTTCCGGCGGTTTCGGTGCCATGGGCTTCGGCCTCGGCGCAGCTATCGGCGCAAAGATCGGCAATCCGGATAAGGTAGTGCTCCACGTTACGGGCGACGGTTCCTTCCGCATGAACTGCAACGAACTGGCCACAGAAGAACATTATAAAATCCCAATCATTACGCTTATTTACAACAACTCTGTACTCGGTATGGTTCGCCAGTGGCAGACTCTCACCTACGATAAGAGATACTCCCAGACCGACCTGGACAGAGGCCCCGACTTCGTAAAGCTTGCAGATGCTTACGGAATTCCGGGCGTACGTGTAAACAGCAGCGAAGAGCTGGAAAAGGCTCTTCAGACAGCACTGGACAGCGGCAAGAGCTACATTATCGACTGCACCATCGACAAGGACGAACTCGTTAGACCGATGGTTGCAACGAAGGACAGCATTACCGATTTCATCGTAGACTAGGAGGTTAATATGGACGGAATCAGAAGAAGACAGACCATAGCCATCCTTGTAGACAACGAAGCCGGCGTGCTTTCCCAGGTAAGCCGCATGTTCTCAAGAAAAGGCTATAATATCGAATCCATCGCATCCGGTGTAACGAGTGACCCCAATATAACGAGAATTACCATTGAGCTCACCGCAGACGACGGCCAGGCCGAATTCCTCTGCAACCAGCTCAGAAAGATTATCCAGGTACATTCCGTTAAGCTGCTCACAGATTCACAGGCATTAAGAAGAGAACTGGTTCTCTTCAAGGTTGCTACAAAGGACAGCGCTGAAAGAAACGAAATTATACAGGTTGCAAACATCTTCCGCGCGTCTGTCATAGACGTTGCGGTTGAATCCCTCACAATCGCCGTAATCGGCGACGAAGAAAAAGTCGGCGGTATCCAGAGTTTGCTTGGAAACCACGAAATCAAAGAACTTGTCAGAACCGGTATCGTTGCCATGGAAAGAGGCGGCGACACGATTTATGATAACACCAAGGTAAAAGGAGAATTTGACTATGGCAAAAATGTATTATGAAAAGGATTGCGATCTGAATAAGCTGAACGGAAAGAAAATCGCAATCATCGGTTACGGTTCCCAGGGCCACGCACACGCAATGAACCTGAGAGACTGCGGCTGCGACGTAGTAGTTGGTCTTCGTCAGGGCAAGTCCTGGAAGAAGGCAGAAGAAGACGGTTTCACAGTAATGACAGTTGCAGACGCTACAAAGGCTGCTGACATCATCATGATCCTCGTTAACGACGAAGTAGCTGCAGACCTCTACAAGGCTCAGATTGCTCCCAACCTTTCCGCAGGCAAGGCTATCGCATTTGCTCACGGCTTCAACATCCGCTATAAGCAGATCGTTGCTCCCGCAGACGTAGACATCTTCATGGCTGCTCCCAAGGGACCCGGACACACAGTAAGATCTCAGTATGTCGGCGGCAAGGGCGTTCCCTGCCTCATCGCTGTTGAACAGGACGCTTCCGGCAAGT
>JAKSSQ010000144.1 GCA_024403005.1 Clostridia bacterium
CCGTACGCGTCTGCCAATTCCGCCAATACCGCGTGTCAACAATAAGATATTAACACAGTATAGGAGGCTTGTAAAGTCTTTTTTTAAGATTTTTCAAATTATTTTAAAAAACTTTACTTGCCGCCGTTTGCCATCAGCCAGCAGATAAGGAAGAGCACCGGAAGGTATCCGTAGCTTGCATATCTGAGGGGGATGGAGTTGGGGCCGCGCTTGCCGTTATACAGCCAGATAAGGAGCAGTGTGGGGATAATAACAGCCTGAGTTGTTATATCGTACTGGAAGCCGCCCATCGTAAGGGTGTATACCGTCTGCGTGGAAATGTAGAATGCGATGTAATAACAGATTGCCAGTTCGAAAACTCTGGGGTAGTGGATGTGTCCGGCTATGTAGAACATCATGATGTAAACCATTGCGAAGCTGCTGAACATGCATCCGAGACCTTTCATAAGGTAGGTTCCGAAGATGGTAAAGACCACTTCTGCAAGGATGGTTATTATCATGTTGTCTGCTTTCTTCCTGATGGCATCCACCGCTGCCAGCATAAGGAATCCGATGAACAGCGTGAATAGGGGATTCTGAATTCGCGTAAACGAATATCTGTTTATGCTCGCCAGGTTAAACGGAATTTCCGCTATTGCCGCAAACAGAAACAATCTGGTGCCGTAGAGAACTTTCCCCATGGAGTGGTTCAGACCCTCGGTGAGCAGAAATGCAAAGATTGCAAAGCCTACCCAGGAAGCCAGTCCCATAATCGCATTTGCGGGGTACATAGCAATCTGCACGGTTCCTATGACCGTGCAGATAATGCCTATACCTCTCAGCACCAGCTGATTGTATCCTTTTTTGTTGTTAATTGTGTTTGTAACTGAAGCCATAATTTAAAAACTACAGTAAGAAGATTCCTGCCTTCTTGCAGATATCGATGGATTCCTGGTCCCAAACGGAGGACTGAGTTTCACCGATGTGTGCGCAGCCCAGGAGCAGCATGCAGAGTCTGCTCTGGCCGATGCCGCCGCCGATTGTGTAGGGCAGTTCGCCTGCGAGAAGAGCCTTGTGGAAGGGCAGCTGTCTGCGTTCTTCGCACTTAGCAAGTGTAAGCTGTCTGTCGAGGCTAACGGGGGATACTCTGATACCCATGGAGGAAACTTCGAAAGCGATTTCGAGGATTTCGTTCCAGAAGAGGATGTCGCAGTTCAGATCCCAGTCGTCGTAGTCAGGAGCTCTGCCGTCGTGGGGTTCACCGTTGCTCAGCTGTCCGCCGATCTGCATGATGCAGATTGTGCCGTGTTCCTTAGCGAAAGCATTTTCTCTTTCCTTGGGAGTCTTGTCCGGATACATGTCCAGAAGTTCCTGGGAAGTAATGAAAGTAACCTTTCTCTTCTTAGCTGTAACTACGTTGAGTTCGGGATAGATTTCTCTGAGGATATCTTCTGTATCGCAGATTGCGTTTACAATCTTCTGTACAACTTTCTTAAGATAATTCAGATTTCTGTCGGATTCTTTAATGACTTTTTCCCAGTCCCACTGGTCAACGTAAACGGAATGGATGTTGTCCATTTCTTCGTCTCTGCGAATTGCGTTCATGTCTGTGTAAAGACCCTTGCCTACGCGGAAACCGTAGTCTTTGAGAGCCTGACGCTTCCACTTTGCGAGGGAGTGAACAACTTCGCATTCTTCTCCTGTTTCGAGAATGTCGAATCCAACAGGGCGTTCATAGCCATTAAGGTTGTCATTAAGACCTGTGGACTTGCGAACGAGGAGGGGAGCAGATACTCTGCTGAGGTCCAATTCGCTGCACAGTTCCTTCTCAAAAATGCTGTGAATAAGCGCAATCGCTCTCTGCGTATCGTACGGGGAGAGCTTTGCCTTATAGTTCTTCGGGATAATGACTTTGCTCATAATGTACGCCTTTCTGTGTAAAACTATAAAAAATAATATTTAATACTACCCTTTTGGGTATTAATTGTCAAGAATTTTTTCAACTGTTGCCAGTCTTACTGCGATGCAGAATACATCCATTGCCTTCTTTAATTCGGAAGGTTCGGGGAAGGAAGGTGCGATTCTCAGGTAGGCATCGTCCGGATCCTTGTGGTAGGGATGTGTAGCGCCTGCGCCCGTCATGGAAAGGCCTGCTTCCTTGCAGAGCAGGTTAATTCTCTTTGCGCAGCCTTTTTCTGCGATGAATGTAACGAAGTAGCCGCCTTCGGGCTTAACCCATCTGCCTGCGCCTCTGGGGCCGATTTCTTCGTCGAGAGTATTGAGAACTGCATCGAACTTGGGTCTGAGGATTTCTGCGTGCTTAGCCATGATTTCGTGAATGCCATTGACATCCTTGAAGAATCTTACGTGGCGGAGCATGTTAATCTTGTCCCAGCTGATTGCGGAAGCTGTAATCTGGTTCTTTATGAACTCAACGTTTTCTTCGGATGCGCCGAAGAAGCCTACGCCTGCACCGGGGAATGTAATCTTGGAAGTGGAGCCGAACATGAATACTCTGTCCGGATTTCCTGCCTTCTTGCATTCTTCGAGCATATTCAGAAGGGGAACGTCCTTATATACATAATGTACGCAGTATGCGTTGTCCCAGAAAATTCTGAAGTCCTTTGCAGCTGTTTCCATGGAAGCGAGAGCCTTTACTGCTTCGTCGGAATAGCATCCGCCCAGGGGGTTTGTGTACTTGGGAACGCACCAGATACCCTTAACGCTTTCGTCCTTAACCAGTTCGCGGATAGCGTCCATGTCCGGACCCCATTCTGTGAGCTCAACGGGGATCATTTCGATTCCGAGAGTTTCGCAGATTGTGAAGTGGCGGTCGTATCCGGGAACGGGGCAGATGAACTTAACCTTGTCGTACTTGGACCAGGGTTTTTCGCTGCCGCGTACACCGAGGAGCATGGCTCTAACCATTGTGTCCCACATGAATGTGAGGGAAGAGGAGCCTACTACGATGGTTTCTTCCGGCTTGATTCCCATAACGTCGCCGAAGAGCTTACGGGCTTCCTTAATACCCAGCAGTTCACCGTAGTTTCTTGTGTCTACGCCGTTAGCGTCGATGCATTCTTCTGCAGTCTGCAGGAGCTTCATCATGGGCATGGACAGTTCCAGCTGGTCTGCGCCGGGCTTGCCGCGGGCCATGTTAAGTGTAAGCTTTAAATCCTGGTATTCTTTATATTTCTTAATGAGAAAATCCTTCTCTGCAATAAGTTCTTCCTTAGTGAATTGGCTGTAAGGTTTCATGAATCCTCCTTGATTTTTATAAACGTGCTTTATAAAAAGAAATTATACAATATTGAAACCCATAAAACAAGATGGTAAAATGTATACATTATGGCAATTAAGGATTTTAACATTAAAAAAATCGCTGACAGCGGTCAGGCGTTCAGAATAACAGAAATTATTTCGGGAAAATGGCGTTTCGTAGCAGGAAATAAAGTTCTGTATCTGGATGAAACCAATCCGCTAATCCCGGAAAGCTTCTGGACAGAATATTTTGACCTCGCAGAGGACTACGAAAAGTTCAGAAATGCGATTCCGAAAGAGGACGAATTTCTCACAAAAGCTGCAGAATACGGCGAAGGAATCCGCATTCTGCGCCAGGATCCGTGGGAAATGCTCATAACTTTTATAATTTCGCAGCGCAAGAATATTCCTGCAATAAAGAGCAGCGTGGAAGCAATCTGCAGCAGATACGGCAGCTTAATAGAAGGGGATGCGGGGGTTCACGCGTTTCCGAGCCCCGAGCAGCTTGTTGCTGCTACGGAAGACGAACTTAAGGCATGCTCCCTCGGATACCGCGTTCCTTATATAATGAAGGCGGCCAGGATGGTCTGCGAAGGCGGCATAGATCTGGAATCTCTAAAGGCTGCAGAGGACGAAGAGCTTATGGAAAAGCTGCTTTCTGTGCCGGGGGTCGGCCCGAAAGTTGCAAACTGCGTAAGGCTTTTCGGCTACCACAGAATCGACGCTTTCCCGGTAGATGTGTGGATTGCCAGGGTTATAGAAGAGCAGTACGGCGGTAATTTCCCGTTCGAGCTTTACAAGGGCTTCGGCGGGGTAATCCAGCAGTACATGTTCTATTACGGCCGCACCGGCATGTAGGCGCGAGGTTTTAATTGCAAAAAAGTTGCTGCCGGACTAAATTAGTGCTTTACAAAATGCAGGTCTTAGTCTATAATAATTCTTGCATTTTGCGATTTGCGCCAGTAGCTCAACGGATAGAGTGCCTGACTACGAATCAGTAGGTTGTGGGTTCGAATCCCGCTTGGCGCACCAGAACTCCTTGAAATCGAAAGGTTTCGAGGAGTTTTTTGTTTCTGCAGGTGCGGATAAATCCGGACAATGAAGATATCGAGTCGGAAATTACCGCATAATCGCAGAGAATACTGTGTGAAATCGCATGCACAGATGAATTATGATAAAACTGACTAGCATGCTTTAGGCCAGCGAAACAGTACATGAAGCAGCCCTAATGTACCCGATAATCTTGTTCTCTTCGGATTTTGGGTAGTTTCTTAAAACAGGTACCCGAAATTTGAGAAATTAGGCATATTTGTGTGGTTTAATACAGGGAAGATACCCGAGATTTAAAAAAGACAATTATATCGGGTATTATTTGCCGGTAACCCAGCCAATTGACACGGAAAATCAAGAGTTTTCGGGTAAAAAATACCCGAAGAATCAAATCTTATAAATTTTCGGACAGTCGTTTCACAAATGTACCCGGCAGCAAATCTTTTGAAATATTTCGGGTATGCAGCCAGCCTGAGAACTGCCTAGCGGTTATCAGACTAAATT
>JAKSSQ010000145.1 GCA_024403005.1 Clostridia bacterium
GAAAACATGATGATGCTGGACACCCCGGGCATCCTCTGGCCCAAGTTCGAAGACCCGAAAGTCGGCCAGAATCTGGCTTTCTGCGGCTCCATTAAGGATGAAATCATGGATATCGCAACTCTCGGCATGAACCTTATAGGCGTGCTCGCAGAGGATTATCCGGACATGCTTATGGCAAGATACAAGATAAGCGAAATTGCAGAAACTCCTCTGGAAAACATGGAAAACATTGCGCTCAAGCGCGGTTTTATCCTTTCCGGAAAGCGTATCGACTATGAACGCACTGCAAGAACCGTAATCGACGAGTTCCGCGCAGGAACCATCGGAAGAATTACTCTGGAATAGTTTTATGGAAGATTATAAAGCTGAAAATCCAATAGCTGTCTTCGACAGCGGCGTGGGCGGAATAAGCGTCCTCCGGGAGATCCACAGACTTCTTCCGGGCGAGGACTGCCTGTTTTTCGGCGACTCCAAAAACGCTCCTTACGGGGAAAAATCTACGGATAAGGTTCTGGAGCTTACTTCCAGCTGCGTGGACTATTTCCTGGAAAAGAAGGCGAAAGCCGTCGTTTTAGCCTGCAACACCGCTACGAGCGCAGCAGCTAAGAAACTCAGGGAAAAATATCAGGACCTTATAATAATAGGGCTTGAACCGGCAGTAAAACCTGCCGTATTATGGGATTATAAAAAGGGCGGAGTTCCGGCCAGGATACTGGTCATGGCTACCGAACTTACTTTAAGAGAGAAGAAGTTCCTGAATCTGGCGAGCAGATGCAGGGACAAGGCAGAAATTATTTCCCTTCCAGCTCCGGGGCTTGTAAGGCTCGTAGAGTCCGGCAAATCCGGAAGCGAAGAGATGGCTGAATATCTGGAAGAAATCCTGGCTCCCTACAAGGAAAACCCGGTGGATTCCGTGGTTCTGGGGTGCACTCATTTCCCCTTCGCAAGGGCAGATATAAAGCGAATTCTCGGGGACGTGCCGTTTTTCGACGGTGCGGAAGGGGCAGCAAGGCAGCTTAAAAGAAGGTTAAAAGAAGAAAATCTGCTGGATTTATCCGGCAAAAAGGGGACTATTACCTTCGAAAACAGCTCCGAATCCGGAGTTCAGCTGGCCTTGAGCAAAGAACTTTTTTCTGCGGAAATTTAAGAGGGATTAAATTTGTTCGAAGATAAACAGGGAAAATATTTAAAATTACTGTTAACCGGATTTGGGTCACTGGCCCTGGCAACGGTGTTCTTCTTCCTTATTTACCGCGGCGGCGATTTAAAATCCGCAATTGACGGACTGGGGAAGATCTTAAGACCGTTTATCATCGGTGCCGCCATAGCTTACCTGCTTGCGCCTCTGTGCAGCAAGCTGGAAGAGCTCTTTATGCGGTTTTTGCCGCGAAGCTACCGCAAACTGGTAAGCAGGGTTTCCATAGTACTGGCGCTGATTATTTTCTGCACGATTGTTTATGCGATGTTCCTGTTTGTTATCCCGCAGGTTTACTACAGCGTCGTGAACTTAATCAATACGGCTCCTGCACGGTTCGACAAGGTTTACAAAGACATCGAAATGCAGCTGGGCAACGATCCTGTGCTTCAGCAGTATTTCGAAGTTGCGTATGCAGGCATCAGCGACTATATTTCTGCCTTCCTGAAGGATAAGCTTATTCCTAACGTTGGCAGCATTATAAGCGGCGTGGGCCTGGGCGTTGTAAACTTCCTGGTCTTCGCAAAGGACTTCTTAATCGGTATTATTATTACGATTTACCTGCTTGCAGGCCGCAAAAGCTTTAAAAAGGGCGGAGATATGGCAATCAGAGCCATGTTTAAGCCTGCTTCCGCCGAATCCGTATTTTCCGAAATCCGCTATGCGGACAAGATGTTTACAAGCTTCTTTAGCGGAAAGCTGCTGGATTCAGCAATAGTCGGCGTAATCTGTTACATTTTCTGCTCTGCAGTTGACATGCCCAATGCGCCGCTCATCGCGGTTATAATTGGCATCACCAATATTATTCCGTTCTTCGGCCCGTTTATCGGTGCGATTCCTTCGATAATCTTAATCTTTATCGAAAGCCCGGCAAAAGCTTTAATCTTCGCGATTTTCGTAGTCGTTCTCCAGCAGGTGGACGGCAACATTATCGGTCCGAAGATTATCGGAAACAGCACAGGGCTGTCCAGTTTCTGGGTGCTCTTTGCAATTCTGGTATTCGGCGGCCTGTTCGGCTTCGTCGGTATGATTATCGGCGTTCCCGTATTTGCGGTAATCTACGATGTAGTGCGCAAGCTGGTTGTTAAGGGATATGACCGCAATATGCGAATTGCGGAAGAAGAGGCTGCGCTGCTGGAAGCTGAGATGGAAATCGATTCATCAGAATTCATCCCTGAATAAAAATACCGTATTTTTTAAACACTAAAGCATAAAAATAGAACCTCGGGAAAGCTTCCTGAGGTTCATTTTTATTGCTTTTACTGCAGTTTTGCGAGCTTTAAGAGCTCCTTGGCCTGGTCTCTTGCGGTTTCCGTAATGGATGTTCCGGAGAGAAGTCTGGCCAGCTCTTCGATTCGTTCTTCTTCGGAAATCGGCACGATAGTGGTCTGAGTGGAGTATTCGTCGGAAGTCTTTTCGATGCGGTAGTGGTAATCTCCGCCGGCTGCAATCTGGGGCAGGTGAGTAATGCAGATAACCTGGTGGTTCTTTGCGATTGCCTTGAGCTTTTCGCCTACAGCTCCTGCAGCTCTGCCGGATATGCCTGCGTCGATTTCGTCGAAGATCATGGTGGGAATGCTGTCCAGATCTCCGATTATTCGCTTCATTGCCAGCATGATTCTGGAAAGTTCACCGCCGGATGCAATCTTTGCGAGGGGCTTGCTGCTTTCGCCGCGGTTGGTGCGGATTAAGAATTCTATGCGGTCTGAACCTTTTGCGCCTGCAGGGCCTGCAGCTATGTCTGCTTTAAGCTCGGCATCGGTGAAATTGAGTTCAGCCAGTTCTCTGTTTACTTCGGTTTCGAGCAGCTGGGCTGCGCGCTTTCTTAAAACCGTAAGGCGGGCGGCTGCCGTGTCGTACTGCTCGGAGTACATTTTGAGCTTTCCTGTGAGCTCCTGGATGCGGTCGTCCGCGCCGAGGATTTTCTCCAGCTCTGCAGCGGTTTTGTCTCTGTATGCGAAGATTTCTTCCAGGCTTCCGCCGTATTTTCTCTTTAATTTGTCTATTAAATCCAGCCTTGCGATGGCTTCATCCAGTTCTTCCGGAGAGAAGCTTACGCTGTCGCGCAGTCTGCGAAGGCCGCGGTTCATGTCTTCGATTGCGTAGTAAGCATCGGAGAAGGTCTGGGACAGATCTTCCAGATCTTTGGAATATTCGCTTATGTTCTGCAGGGAAGAAAGGGCGGTGCCCATTCGGTCCATGGCGGCATCTTCGCCTTCGAAAATGCCTTCGTAAACAGCTGAAAGAGTCTGGTAGATGGTCTCGCTGTTCTGCATAAGCTTAATGGATTCTTCCAGCTTTTCGTCTTCGCCGGGCATGATTGCTGCTGATTCGATTTCATCCAGTTCGAAACGCATGAAATCTCTGCGGCGCTCTGCGTCGGCCATGAGCTTTTTAAGGTGCTCCAGCTGGGACCCCGTGGAAACCACATTGGCGTAGAGCCCTGAAACCATGTCGCGTACGGTCTTAATATCGCTGCCGCCGTAAAGGTCCAGGATGTCGATGTGGCTGTCCGGGTTCAGCAGGGACTGGTGGTCGTACTGGCCGTGGATGTCCGCAATTCTGCGGCAGAGGCGTGAAAGGGCGGATATCGGCGCAATCTGGCCGTTAATTCTGCATACGCTCTTGCCTGCAGCGCTTATTTCTCTGCGGATAATAAGTGGATTGTCGTCCGGCAGGCCCAGTTCTTCCAGTATATCTGCAACGCGGCAGTCGTCCGTGTCTGCCATAAGGGTAATGACGGCTTTATCTTCGCCGGTCCTTATGTAATCCGTGTCTGCGCGGCTTCCGAGCGCCATGGAAATGGCTTCGATGATTATGGATTTACCCGCGCCGGTTTCGCCGGTCAGAATGTTTAATCCCGGCTGAAGATCCAGGTCCAAATGCTTGATTATTGCAAAGTTTTCTATGGAAATATGAGATATCATACAGATTTCCCTGGCTATTTTGCGATCATTGCGTTAAACATTTCCATGAGAGCGGGGACAGCTGCTGTGCTTTCGGCAACCATGAAGATGGTGTTGTCTCCGGCCAGTGAACCAACGATTTCCTTAACTCCGGATGTATCGATGGCTTCGGCTGCTGCGCTGGCGCATCCGCTGAGGGTCTTTATAACGATAATGTTTTCTGCGGCCTGAATGCTGAGAATTGTTTCCTTTAGAATCTTGCTGAATCTTTCGTTAACAGGGGATTCTTTGGATGTATTCTGTGCATAGCAGCTTCTTCCGGAAGCACCGGGGCGCTTGATGAGCTGCAGCTCTTTAATATCTCTGGAGACTGTAGCCTGCGTTACATCAAAGCCTGCATCCTTGAGCTTGGCAACAAGTCTTTCCTGGGTGTCGATCTCATGATTGGTAATGAGCTCAATTATCTTTTCCTGTCTGGCAAAACGCATAGTACCTCCTCATAATTATGTACCGTGCATAAATATTCATACATATTCAATATAACACAAATATTCCCGCGCAACAAGTTATCATTTGGGGTCGGGTATCATTTGGGGGACGGGTACACTTTAACGCTTTAGCACGCTAAAGGGGGACGGGGGTGCTTTA
>JAKSSQ010000146.1 GCA_024403005.1 Clostridia bacterium
GATAAGCTGGGAGCTTACAAGATTACCTATACAGCAGTTCATAACCGCCCGGATTGCGGTCACCCGGACGATACTCCGGTTATCGGAGATACTCCTACGCGTCCGCATAGGCGTCCTAAGCCGGTTGAACCCGCTGAACCAACAGTATCCGAAACACCTGAAGTGCCTGAAGTATCTGAAGTTCCGGAAATTCCCGAAATTCCGGAAACCCCTGCAGCATCTGTAAGCTTCGGCGACGTTAAGGAAACCGATTACTTCGGCCCGGCAGTAAACTGGGCAGTGGAGAAGGGCATTACCGCAGGAACCGCAGAAGGCAGGTTCTCTCCCAACGAAAGCTGCAGTAGAGCTCAGATCCTTACCATGCTCTGGGCCGCAATGGGCTGCCCCAGGGCAGAAAAAGATGCCGAATTCGGAGATATTCCTTCCGGCGCTTACTACCTGGAAGCAGTTAAGTGGGCAGTAGAGAAGGGCTTAACTTCCGGAACTTCTGCAAACATGTTCTCCCCCGATGCACCCTGCACCAGAGCGCAGGCCATGATGTTCCTCTACGGATGCTTTGGTTCACCCGTTGAAAATACAGCCTTCAGCGACATTGCTCCCGGAGCTTACTACGAAAAGGCGGCAGGCTGGGCAGCTTCCGCAGGAATAAGCGCAGGTATCGGCGGCGGCAAGTTCGGCCCCGAAATCGAGTGCACGAGAGCGCAGATTGTAACGTTCCTTTATTCTGTGCCCCAGCTGAAAAGCGAATAAGTACTCAGTAAATCAGCCCGGATTAGTTCCGGGCTTTTTTGTATGCACAAATTGGTAAATATTGACATCTGGCTTCGTTTATGGTAAATTATGGAAATGTTCTGTGTTGAAATAATATATATCGTGGTATATACTATGTGTGAGGCAGGTGATTACCATGATGACGGCAAAAGTATTTGAAAACGGAAGGAGCCAGGCTGTAAGGCTTCCAAAGGAATACAGATTCAATGCAGACGAAGTTGCTGTAAGAAAAATAGGAGAAATAGTAATGTTAATGCCCAAAAACAGCAAATGGGAGTCCTTTATGCAGGCTGTGGATATGTTCTCGGAAGATTTTATGGAAGACGGAAGAGCCGGCCAGGCCGGTCAGGAGCGCGAAAACTTATGAAGTATATGCTGGATACGAACATATGCATATATGCAATTAAGAAAAAGCCGGCAGAACTTTTTATAAAGCTGCAGCAGTGCAATCCGGAGGATATCTGCATATCTTCTGTAACCTACGCTGAACTAATGCACGGCGTCGAAAAGAGCAGCGCTCCGGAAAAGAACCGGCTGGCTCTCACGCTTCTGCTTGCAAATATAGATATATTGGATTTCGGCAGCCTTGCAGCCGAGGAATACGGAAAAATTTGCGCAGATCTTGAAAAACAGGGCACTCCGATTGGCCCGCTGGACACGATGATTGCCGGTCACGCCAGATCCTGCGGCTGCACCGTTGTAACCAATAACACGCGGGAATTCTGCCGCGTTGCAGGCCTTAAGGTCGAGGACTGGACACTTCCGGTCTGATCGATTGACATTGATATGATTGAGTTCATGCGCTTTTAGCGGTATAATATTGCTGTTAGCATATAAACAGCCGGCCTGACCCAATCAGCCGGATAAAAATTAACAGGAGATAAAAAAATGGCATTAGTAACAACAACCGAAATGTTCGCCAAGGCATATAACGGCGGATACGCAATCGGTGCATTCAACGTAAACAACATGGAAATCGTCCAGGGTATTACAGAAGCTGCCGGCGAACTCAAGAGCCCTGTAATTCTGCAGGTATCCAAGGGTGCAAGAGAATACGCTAACCCTGTATACTTAAGAAAGCTGGTAGAAGCTGCAGTTGAAAACTACCCCGACATTCCCATCGCACTCCACCTGGACCACGGCGACAGCTTCGAAACATGCAAGGCATGCATCGACGGCGGATTTACATCCGTTATGATCGACAAGTCCGGCGAATCCTTCGAAAAGAACATCGAAATTACCCGCCAGGTTGTTGAATATGCTCACGAACGCGGCGTTGTTGTAGAAGCAGAACTGGGTACACTCGCAGGCATCGAAGACGAAGTTAAGGTTGCTGCAGACGCTGCAAGCTATACAAGACCCGAAGAAGTTCAGGAATTCGTAGAAAGAACAGGCTGCGACTCCCTGGCTATCGCTATCGGCACATCCCACGGCGCATATAAGTTCAAGCCCGAACAGTGCACAGTAAACGAAAAGGGCATCCTCGTTCCGCCTCCTCTCCGCTTCGACGTACTCGAAGAATGCATGAAGAGACTCCCCGGATTCCCCATCGTTCTCCACGGATCTTCCTCCGTACCCCAGGACTTCGTTAAGATGGTTAACCAGTACGGCGGTTCCATGCCCAACGCAGTAGGCGTACCCGAAGAACAGCTCAGAAAGGCTTCCCAGCTGGCAGTATGCAAGATTAACATCGACTCCGACATCCGCATTGCCATGACAGCTGTAATCCGCCAGTACCTGGCAGAAAACCCCAGCCACTTCGACCCGCGCCAGTATCTTAAGCCCGCTCGCAAGGCTGTTAAGGACATGGTTGCACACAAGATCGTTAACGTTCTCGGTTCCGACGGCAAGGCATAATTTAAGTCTGCGCTTCGGTGCGTGACCGCAATCAAAACACATAAAAAACCCGGCTTCTGCCGGGTTTTGTTTTGCTTTTAAGCTAGCTTGTAAAGATTTTTTCGACTTCTTCGACGGGCATGGGTCTGTAGTAATAGTAGCCCTGAAGGAACTTTATGCCCATATCCTTAAGCAACTGAGCATCTTCGATGGTTTCTACGCCTTCGCAGAGCGGCTTCATGTCTACACCGTAGGCGAATTGAATCATCGACTGTAGCAAGTTCCTACCCTTTTCGGTATCTGCCTGCAGAAGGATGGATCTGTCAATCTTGAACAGGTCGATGGGGTAGTCTATAAGGTCTGAGAAGCGGGTCGTGCCTGAGCCGATGTCGTCCAGGCCGATAAGGAAGCCTGCATCCTTAATTTTCTGGATGTTTGCCAGAGCCTGGTCCTTATTTACTTCCATGAAGTCTTCGATAATTTCGACGATAATGTAGCCGTAGTCGAAGTCGTACTGGGACGCGATCTTTATAATCGCATCGGCGAAAGTTGCACTGTCGATGGTGGCACGGCTGAAGTTGCAGGTCATGAACTTGTTTATGCCTCGCTTCTGCCAGTCTTCCATTAGCCTGCACGCTTCGTTAAAGATGTAGAGGTCCAGCTTTATAATGTTGCCGGTTTCCGTAAAGGCATCCAGGAAAGCGCCCGGGTGCAGCAGGCCGCGCTTGGGGTGGATCCATCTGCAGAGTACTTCTGCGCCTACAGCTTTGTCGTCTCTGTTAACTATGGGCTGCATGAACAGCTTGATTTCGTGGTTTGTAAAGGCTGAGGGAATGTCGTTGGAGAGCTGAACCATGTCTTCCAGCTGCTTGAGCATCGCCTTGTCGCAGAAGATGTAGTCTCTTCCGCCTGCAAGTGCCGCTCTGAAGCCCTGTTTTACGTTTCTGAGGGCGGAATCGCAGTCAATGGCAATTCCTGAGTACGAGAATATTCCGGCCCGGAAATAGGCGATATTGCCCCTCTCAAGCGATCCGTTAATCTGACTCAGAACCTTCTGTATCCACTTTTCTGCGTTGTCTCTGCTTCCGCAGGGGCAGGCAGCCAGGATGCCGTTTCCGGTTTCGCAGGCGAATTCGTCTCTGTTAATGATTTCTTCCAGAACTTCTTCTGCGTACTTAAGCTGGCGTTCCATGAATGCCACGCCGTACTTCTGAGCTACGAGCTCCGTGTCGAAGCTGATAAAGAACAGATAATATATGGAGCAGCTTTCGTTTGTAATCGTAGCTGCGTATCTTTCCTTAAACGCCTGCAGGGAAAGGGTGTTCAGGTGCTGAACCCCGGAATCTGCCGCAATAATCGGTGCATTTGCTGCATTGCGGAGCTTAACTGCCAGAACTATAACTGCGAGGAGCAGAACTGCAGCTGCGACTGCTGCCGGAATAAAGTAGTTCTGAGCAACCTCAGAAGGCTGGTAGCCGGAAGCTGCAATTACGGAGTATTCCAGCATTTCTTCCTTGGAGACTTTAGCTGCTGCGCTTTCGACCTTTTTAATTAAATCGTCCGAAGCTGCATTCGTATATCCGAAGAAATAGGTTTCCTGGTAATTGTCGGTTACGGATAAGAGCAGGTTGCCCTTGGTCTTGAGCTTGGAGAGCAGCTGGCCATCCGAAGAAGACATGCCAGAAACCATCTCCGCCTGGCCGTTTTCTGCGGCCTTGGCGCGTACGTCCTTCAGTCCGCCGTCTATATAGGTGAACCTAAGGCCGGTTTCCTTCGCTACTTGCGCCAGAATGCTGGGCATAATGCCTTCGTAGCGCTTTGTTTCCGTGTTGTAGTATTCAATTGGGTAGGCAGCCGGGTTTCCGAGCACGTAGACCGTATCCGCACTGCCGGCCTGTTCTGAAGTTGTCGTGACTAATGCATTGGCGTCAGCAAAAATTGCGCTGCACATCGAGAGAACGAGCAGCAGGGCAGCCAGAACAGGTAAAAATTTTCCTGATTTTTTCATAAGCTTACTTTCCGGTTAATCCAGAACTGTGGCCTTTCTCGGTTTAATGGTAAGGGGAGTGCGAGCCGGAGCTGCAGGTTCTGCCTTTCTGGGGACTTCCTG
>JAKSSQ010000147.1 GCA_024403005.1 Clostridia bacterium
AGCTATTCCAGCAGACTGGTCGCAGTAGTAGTTCTGCCTGCCATTCTTGCTCTGCTGAATCTTGCCATTCCTGCAATTCTTAAAATGGATCCGAAGTATAAAAATACGGATTCCAAAGTTCAGGCTCTCGTGCAGTGGATCATACCTGCGACAAGCGTGTTCGTATCGACGGTTACGCTTTCGGCAGCTCTCGGAAAGACCCTTAAAGCGCAGCTTTACGTCTGTATCTTTATGGGAATTCTGTTCACTGCAACCGGATGCTTTATGCCCCGAATGAAGCAGAGCTACACCATAGGAATTAAACTGCCCTGGACGCTGGACGACGAAGAAAACTGGGACAAAACCCATTTTCTTGCAGGACGCCTCTGGACTATCGGCGGGCTTTGCATCCTGGCCTGCGCATTTCTGCCTGTGCCTATGTCTGTTACTGTTGGAATTATTCTGGCCATGGTACTGGTTCCTGCAGTTTATTCTTACTTGCTGTACAGTAAAAAGCATAAAGGATAATGCGGTTTGCAGAAATAATTACGATTGCAGCAATAGATAAATTGAATTAATATGCAATTTCAGAAAAAGAACCGTATATTGTAAAGGTTTTGTTTCTGTGATATAATGCAACAGTTTTATAAAATGTGTTTATATCCATTTGTAACGGAGGAATAAAATGATTAAGATCGATCGCATTAATATTAACGGCGCAGATGCTGAAGGCATCTTCATCCAGAACCCCGGCGGACACGCTAACATGATCGTTATCCAGTGCAAGAAGGGCTACCTCATGTGCGGATACCTGAACATGGCCACAGCTGAAAAGCTGGAAGACGTTGCTGTTCTCGTTGGCGGCGCAGATTTCGAAGCAGTTCTTGCTAACCCCATCAAGGGCATGACACCCGCTGCAGCTGCACTGGGCGTTAAGGAAGGCATGACAGGCGCTGAAGCTGCTGCAGTTCTGAACGCATAATAACCGGTTAAAACCAGTGTAAGAGCGCAGGAAAGATGAACTTTCCTGCGCTTTTTTATGTCTTTTTATAACTTTCTTGCATATATATGAGCAATGGATATAAAATAAATTATTATAATCAGTCAGGATTTAAGACATTAAGGAGTAATAATATGCAGCAGAAGAGTTATCCTGAAAGAAAATTCTGGGCTCAGTTCGATGCCCTCCAGATGGGCAGCGGCTGGGACGATATTGATATAACTAAACCTCAGATTCTGGTAGAAAGCGTATATGGCGATTCTCACCCGGGCAGCGTCCACTTAAATCAGCTTATGGAGCAGGTAAACATAGGCGTATACGAAAGCGGAGCTAAACCTGCCAGGTTTTATACTACGGATATCTGCGACGGCTGTGCTCAGGGGCACAACGGAATGAATTATATTCTTGCTTCTCGTGAAGCTATAGCCAATATGGTGGAAATTCACGGAAATATGTGCTCCTGGGACGGAATGGTTCTTTCCTCCAGCTGCGATAAATCCATACCGGCCCACCTTAAAGCCATTGCAAGGCTCAACATACCCGCCATATTCGTACCCGGCGGTGCTATGAGAACCGGTCCCAACTACACTACATCAATAGTGGCAGGGGATATATCTTTAAGAGAAAAAAGAGACGGGGCAATTACGGAAAGAGAAGTTATGGACTATAAGCTTACCGGCTGTCCTTCCGTAGGTGCCTGCTCTTTCCTGGGTACAGCTTCTACAATGCAGTGCATGGCTGAAGCTCTTGGCCTTGCACTTCCCGGAACAGCCCTTGCTCCTGCAACCATGAGGGATATACTGCAGTACAGCAGGCAGGCCGGCCGCAAGATTGTTGAACTTGCGGAAAAGGAAATAGCTCCGGATAAAATTCTTACTTTCGAAGCCTTTAAGAACGCGATTATAATTCACTCCGCAATAGGTGGTTCAACCAATGCCATGATCCACTTCCCGTCCATCGCAAGGGAACTGGGTATAGAAATCGCTCCGGAACTTTTCGATGAAATCAATCATAAAGTTCCTCACATAGGAAATATATATCCTTCCGGAAGTCATGTGGCAGAATGCTTCTGGTTTGCCGGCGGTATTCCGATGGTTCAGCTTATGCTTAAAGATATGCTTAATCTGGACGTTCTTACTGTTAGCGGAAAAACTCTCGGAGATAATCTGGAAGAACTTCAGGAAAACAACTGGTTTGAAAGAAATCTCGGCTACCTTGCCAATTACGGTCTGAAGAGGGAAGATGTAATAATTCCTGTGGAAAAGGTAAAGGAAATCGGTTCGGTAGCTGTGCTTAAAGGAAACATTGCTCCGGAAGGCTCCGTTGTTAAATACTCTGCCTGCGGCGAAAATCAGAGAGAAGTCGTTAACGCAAAGGCAAGAGTCTTCAACTCCGAAGAAGATGCCTACAATGCAGTGGTTCAGTCTAAGATTAATCCGGGAGATGTGGTAATAATCCGCTACGAAGGCCCAAGAGGCTGCGGAATGCCGGAAATGCTGGCGACAACAGAAGCGATCTGCTGCGATGAACGAATCAACGGATCTGTTTCCCTTATAACCGACGGCAGATTTTCCGGAGGAACAAGAGGCGCTGCCATCGGCCACGTTAGCCCGGAAGCTGCCAGCGGCGGACCTATTGCGTTCATCGAAGAAGGCGATCTGGTATCCTATTCCGTAGCAAACAGGACTATTAACATGACAGGAATCCACGGTAAGCCCTGCACTGCAGAAGAAGCAGCGGAAGAACTAAAAAAGCGTTCGGTAAGGGGCGTAATCCCAAGGCAGCCCCGCAAAGGTTTTTATAAGATCTATACGGAGTATGCAAGAAGCGGCATGGAAGGCGGAGGCCTGGAATAATTCTTAATGCACAACCTGCAAAAGGTTGTTCTTACAGAAGTTAGCGGAAAGCACAATCTGTAACTGTTGCTGAATGACAAAACCCCTCTTTACCGGATAACCTGTAAAGAGGGGTTTTTAATCAGAATTCCAGATCGATATCCAGGACGATGGGGCAGTGGTCGCTGCCGAATACGTCGCTGCGGATAATTACGTCGTTAATTTTGTCCTTAATGCTGTCGGAAACTACGAAATAGTCGATTCTCCATCCTACGTTTCTTTCGCGAGCCTTCATGCGGTAGCTCCACCATGTGTAGGCGTCGGTCTTGTCCGGGTAGATGTGTCTGAAGGCATCTGTAAAGCCGCAGTCCAGCATCTGACCGAAAGCTTCTCTTTCCTGCGGGGAGAAGCCCGGGTTTCCTACGTTGGTCTTGGGATTTTTAAGGTCGATTTCCTTATGGGCCACATTGAGGTCACCGCAGAGTATAAGGGGCTTCTTAGCATCCAGCTTCTTTAAATATTCGCGGTTTGCAGCTTCCCAGGAAAGTCTGTAATCTATACGCGCAAGGCCGTCCTGAGCGTTGGGCGTATAGTTTGTAACCATGTAGAAATCCTTGTATTCCAGGGTAATTGCGCGTCCTTCTGTGTCGTGACCCTCCGCATCGATGTGGAAATTGGAGGAAATTGGTTCAGCCTTGGTGAAAATGGCTGTACCGGAATATCCTTTCTTTTCTGCGCTGTTCCAGAACTGGGTGTAGCCGGGCAGCTCGATAACAGCCTGGCCGGGCTGGCATTTTGTTTCCTGAATGCAGATTATGTCTGCATTTTCTTCTGCGAGGTAGTCCATTAAGCCTTTGCCGAGGCAGGCTCTTATTCCGTTAACGTTCCAGCTTATGATCTTCATATTTTAAAATCCTCCGGGAATTCCTTTCTAAGGCATCTTATAAAAGCCTCTGTGTTGAGCACGAAGGCCTTTTCGGGCTGGCCCTGCGTGGTTCCTGCAAATTTTGCGTGGAATTCCTTTTTAAGGATTTCCATAGTTTCTTCGTGGCTTATGCCGGAATTTACGCATTCTGTTATGCGTTTTCTGAATTTTTCGGCGTATCCGATATTGTTTCTTAAAAATTCTTCCGGCGATATTTCCATGGTTCTCGTGCCCAGGTGCGGGGTAAGTATGCGCTCCGGCTTAAGGGAAAGGCACAGGTTTATGGAATCCATCGTGTCTTTATAACCCGTGAGCACCGGCATGTGAGACCATTCCTTATTCTCGTAAACACCTGTGGTTTCGCTGGAGAGCAGGGTCCTGCTTTCCTTGTCGAAAAGGGAAATGGAGCACTTTGTGTGGCCCGGCGTATTGTAGACCGTAAGCTTTTCCTTACCGAAATCTATAACATCTCCGGTCTTTACGGTTATGTCCGCATAGAAACCTTCGGTGTTGAAGCCAATGTCTGCGCTTCCGATGTATTCCAGCGCCGCATTTTCGGACATGTCCTTAATGAGCTCTCTGGCGCTCTGCCTTTCCAGGATGTAAGCTGCGTATTCGGAGCCGATAACCTTAACTTCCGGGAAAGCTTCTCTGAAGGCCGAAAGGGCGCCGATATGGTCGTAGTGGGTGTGAGACATAATTATATAGTCTAATTTTCTGCCTTTTAAGCGGTCTTTAACCATCTCGATGGCAGTTTCTTCGCAGAAGGCCATTCCCACGTCCAGAAGGGCCGTTTTTCCGCCTTCCTGAGCCTCTATTATTATAATGTCGCACCCGGTTCCGGGTATGATTCTCGTAAATTCAAACATAGTAACCCTTTATGGTATTTATATTTCCAAACCGGCCGGCAGACTGCCGAGCAGTGCGCCTTTGCATTCAACTATGGCTGCAGCGTAGGCGTTTGC
>JAKSSQ010000148.1 GCA_024403005.1 Clostridia bacterium
ACTGCAGAACCCGGTGGTTTCTACGACGGAATATCCTTTGCGGACCTTATCGAAGAAACCATAGAGCCGGATTACTTTGCGGATAAAATTGTGCTCATCGGTCCCTATACCATGGGCATGCAGGACGAATACCGCACATCCATAGACCACGCGTCTCCCATGTACGGCATCGAAATCCAGGCCAACCAGATCGAGGCTTACAGAAACGGATTCCTTCCCGTGGAAGTATCCGAAAATCTGCAGCTTGCGATACTGTTTATTGCAGTTGCAGCCGCAACCTTCTTCTACCTGGATGCTTCCATGAAGATGGCGGTATTCTGCTGGCTTGCAGCTTCCTCCGTCTGGGTGCACATCTGCATGCGCGCTTATAAATCCGGCCACGTGCTGCATGCGCTCTGGATGCCCCTTGCGCTCACAATTATGTTCGTTGTATGCGTTGGTCTCAATTACATCCGCGCGCAGCGCGAAAAGCGCAAGATTTCCAACACTTTCGGACGCTACGTAGACCCGGCGATTATTAAGGAATTAATGACTTCCGGCACAGCTGCCGAAACTCTGGGCGGAAAGAACTTCGACATCGCGGTTCTCTTCGTGGATATCCGCGGGTTCACGACCATGAGCGAATCCCTGCCGCCGGCAACGGTCGTAGAGATTATTAACAAGTATCTGACCCTTACAACAAACTGCATTATGCGCCACCACGGCACGCTGGATAAATTCGTCGGCGACTGCACCATGGCTTTCTGGAACGCTCCGGTGCCCCAGGAAGACTGCGTTTATCTGGCCTGCAGAGCCGCCATGGACATGGTTGAAGGCTCCAAGCCGCTGGCAGAAGAACTGCAGGAACGTTTCGGACGCAGCGTAAGCTTCGGTATAGGCGTGCACTATGGCCCGGCAGTTGTAGGTAATATCGGTGCTCCCCAGCGCATGGACCTTACAGCCATCGGCGACACTGTCAACACGGCAAGCCGCCTGGAGAGCAACGCTCCCGCAGGCACGGTATATATTTCGAGAGTCGTTGCCGACATCCTCGGCGAAAGGGCAAAGACCACTTCTCTCGGCGCAACAATTAAGCTCAAGGGCAAGGCCGAAGGCTTCGAAGTTTTAACCCTTGATTCTCTTGAATAACAGGAGTTTGCAAATGAATAAGAAAATCGTATCTTTAATACTGGTTCTCGCACTGGTGCTGTCCATGTCCTCTGCAGTTTTCGCAGTGAGTGGCTTAACAGCAGCCAGATTTACCGGCGTTTACATCGACGAAAAGGCCTTTCTTATGGTCGATTCCTACAACAAGATAATCTGGTCCTACACCGACGGCGGCTGGGTTAAGTTTGCCGGCAAAATAGGGCAGGAAGATGCCTCCGGTGAACCCGTGGGCGCCTACGCAGACGGTGCAGCAGACAGCGCATACTTTACTTCTCCCAGAGATGCAGCAGCTTTCCTGAACGGCTACGCAGTATCCGATTCCCAGGCAAATGTAGTCCGCTTTATCGAAAACGGCAAGGTTCGCACCCTTATCGGCGCAGAATCCGGCCTTAAGCACCCCACAGGTCTTGAAACAGACAGCGAAGGCAATTTATACGTTGCAGATACGGGCAATAACAGAATTATCCGCATGGATAAGAACGGAAGCATGAGAGTTTACTGCGCAGGCTTTGCTTCTCCCACAGGCATGTCCTACAGAGACGGCAAGCTCTACGTATGCGAAACAGGCAAGAACAGAATTATCGAAGTAGACTGCGAAACAGAAACAGCCAAGGTAATTTCCGGCACAGCTGTGCCCGACGGCGAAGACTATATGGGCCAGTTCAGAAATGGTGCATTGGCTTCAGCCAGATATAACCACCCGCAGGGAATCCTGGCTTCCGCAGACGGTAACATCTATATCGCAGACACAGGCAACATGGCTATCAGAGTTATAAGCGGAGGCAGAGTTTACACTGCTTTAAGCTGCGAAGCTACACACTACACCATGACCAACCCCGTGGATATTGCAGAACGCGGCGACACTATTTACATCGCAGACGACACATCCTACGAATCCCTTTCCTTTAACAAGCAGGCAGCTTACGGCTCCGCTGTAAGCGCAGCAAGCTCCGGATTTACAGACATTCCGGCAGGCAGCTGGTACGCTTTAGGCGCAGCAAAGGCAAAGGCTTACGGATTCGTTTCCGGTCTGACCGCAACCACTTTCGGCGGCGACCGCCCGGTTACAAGAGCTCAGTACGTTGCAATGCTTGCAGGAATTGAAAAGTATTTTGACGGCTATGCAATTATTGACAGTGACGCAACATTCCCCGACGTGCCTGGAAATGCCTGGTACGGAAGCTATATAAGATGGGCTGCAGACCAGGGCTACATGGCAGGCGTTAAGGCAGACGGAGTTACCTATGCTCGTCCGGACAACGTCCTTACAAGAGAGCAGCTGGTTGTAATGCTCTACGCATTTGCAAATTCCAACGATATCGCTCTGTAAACAAAGAGCAGCGCATCCCTTTCCGGCTACACGGACAGCAGCGCTATTAGCGCATGGGCTAAGACGGCCATGGGCTGGGCAGTCCAGAAGGGCATCGTGGGCGGCTACACAGACGGATCCATTAAACCCGGCGCATCCGTAACCCGTGCACAGGCTGCCGTAATCCTTACAAACTTTGTTGAAAGCAGTCTCTAAATCTTAAAACAGGAGCAAATATGAAGCTAATACATATTTCGGACCTCCACATCGGAAAGCGCGTAAACGAGTTTCCGATGCTGGAAGACCAGAAGTATATACTTACGCAAATTTTAAACATTATAGACGAAGAACAGCCCGCGGCCGTGCTAATTGCCGGAGATGTCTACGACAAATCCGTGCCCTCGGCCGAGGCTGTTGAAACTTTCGACGATTTTCTCTGCAGGCTTGCAAAGCGCGGCCTGCAGGTTTTTGTCATTAGCGGAAACCACGATTCTGCAGAACGCATTGCTTTCGGCGGCAGGCTCATGGAGAAAAGCGGGGTGCACATGTCCCCGGTTTACAGCGGCACAGTGACCCCAATCACCCTGGAAGACGAATACGGCAAGGCTGCATTCTACATGCTTCCTTTTGTTAAGCCTGTGGATGTCCGCAGATTCTTCGAAGAGGAAGAAATAGCGAGCTATACAGACGCAATCCGCTGCGCAGTGGACCATATGAACATCGACGAAAGCATTCGAAACGTTATTATTTCGCACCAGTTTGTTACCGGTGCAGAGCGCTCCGAATCGGAGGAAATCTCCGTAGGCGGCACGGATAACGTGGATGTTTCGGTTTACGATGCCTTCGATTATGTGGCTCTCGGGCACATCCATGGGCCTCAGCACGTTAAGAGGGAAACCGTACGCTACTGCGGCACGCCTCTAAAGTATTCCTTCTCGGAGGAAAAGCACGTAAAATCCGTCACTATCGTGGAGCTTAAGGAGAAGGGTTCGGTAGAAATCCGCACGGCAGAGCTTAAGCCGAAGCACGACATGCGTTCTGTAAAGGGTTCCTACGAAGAGCTTACAGACAGAAAGAACTACGAAGGAACAAATACGGACGACTACCTGCACATAACTTTAACGGACGAAGAAGATGTGCCGGACGCAATGCGCAAGCTTTCTCTTATTTATCCGAATCTGATGAAGATGGACTACGACAACATCCGCACCAAATCTGCAGTGCAGTTCGGAGGCGCAGAGAACGTGGAAAGCAAGTCGGAGACCGAACTTCTGGACGAGCTTTACGCCATGCAGAACGGCCAGCCCATGAGCGAAGTGCAGAAGAACTTTGCAAGAGATCTGTTTGAACGCATAAAGGAGGAAATGCTGTGAGGCCTTTAAAATTAACGGTTTCGGCCTTCGGCCCTTATGCCGGACGCCAGGAATTTAATATGGACAGCCTCGGAAAGAGCGGCCTTTACCTGATAACCGGAGACACCGGTGCGGGCAAGACCACGATTTTCGATGCCATCAGCTTTGCCCTGTACGGCAGGGCATCGGGTCAGAACCGCGAAGCCAAATCCCTGCGAAGCGACTACGCCGCCCCGACGGAGCCGACTTATGTGGAATTCACCTTCAGCCACAAGGGCGAAATCTGGCGCGTGAAGCGCAATCCCGCCTACACCCGCCTCACCAAAGACGGCAAAAGCGAAACCACGCAGGCGCCGGGCGCGACCCTCCATAACGACTCCGATCCTTCATTCAGGCCGATTTCCGGCGTGAAGGACGTAGATGACAAGCTCCGTGAAATCATCGTTCTCAGCCACGACCAGTTCACCCAGACCGTGATGATCGCGCAGGGCGACTTCATGAAGATCCTGACCGCGAAAAGCGCCGAGCGCAAGGAGCTGTTTCAGAAGATTTTCCTTTATCGTTGCCGGATCGGTGGATGCCATTCCGGTGACGTTTTGGTATATGGGGCAAAGAGGAGTGTGGAATTCCACGGATTCTATGCCTTTTGCGAGTTCGAGCCTTGCGGGCTCCATCAGAGGGCTGTGGAAGGCTCCTCCCGCTGCGAGGGGAAGGGCTCTGCGGGCGCCGGCGGCCTTGAGGGTTTCGCAGGCTGAGATGATAGCGTCCTTTTCT
>JAKSSQ010000149.1 GCA_024403005.1 Clostridia bacterium
AGGGGATTGTTTTTTATAATTTATTGGTTCAGTGACCCCATTACATGCTCTTCATGAGGTTAACCATTTCGATGGCACCGAGTGCGCAGTCGTAGCCCTTGTTGCCGGCCTTGCTTCCTGCTCTTGCGATGGCCTGTTCAATGTTTTCAGTTGTGAGAACACCGAACATTACAGGAACACCTGTTTCGAGGCTTACGTGAGCGCAGCCCTTGGATACTTCGTTGCAAACGTAGTCGTAGTGGCTTGTATCTCCTCTGATAACTGTGCCAACGCAGATAATTGCATCGTACTTGCCGGATACTGCCATCTTCTGTGCAGCAACGGGAATTTCGAAGCAGCCGGGTACCCATGCAGCTGTAATGTTCTTTTCTTCTACGCCGTGGCGAACCAGTCCGTCTACTGCGCCGCCCAGGAGCTTGTTAACGATAATTTCGTTGAATCTTGCAGCTACGATGCCAACCTTCATTCCCTTAGGTGCTACTACTTTGCCTTCCAGAATATTGATTTCTTTCATTTTCGGTCTCCTTATATCAGTTAATTCTAAAATTATTATTTAATCTTAATTTCCTTAAAGATGTGGCCCATCTTTTCCTGCTTTGTCTTAAGATAGAACTCATCGTACTGAGAGGGTTCAACCTCGATGGGTACTCTTTCCTTAATTTCGATGCCGAAATCGCCCAGGCCGTAAACCTTTGTCGGGTTGTTTGTAAGAAGTCTTAAGGACTTAATTCCCAGATCCTTGAGAATCTGTGTGCCAACCCAGTATTCGCGCAGGTCGGGAGCGAAGCCCAGCTTAATATTAGCCTCGACCGTATCGTAGCCCTGTTCCTGCAGTTCGTAAGCCTTAAGCTTATTAATGAGGCCAATGCCTCTTCCTTCCTGTCTCATGTAGAGGATTACGCCGCGGCCTTCTGCATCTACCTGCTCCATAGCTCTCTGCAGCTGGTTTCCGCAGTCGCAGCGCATGGATCCGAAGGTATCGCCTGTAAGGCATTCGGAGTGAACTCTGCAGAGCACGTTTTCGCCGTCTCCGATTTCGCCCTTAACGAGAGCTACATGGTGTTCTCCTGTAATATCGTTAACGTAGCCATAAATCTGGAATTCGCCGTACTTTGTAGGCATCTTTGCGCAGGCTTCTCTTACTACGTGCTTTTCGTGGATTCTCATGTAATCCTGAAGGTCCTTAATTGTAATGAATACAAGGCCCAGCTTTTCTGCCAGCTTCCAGAGATCCGGAGTGCGCATCATGGTTCCGTCGTCCTTCATGATTTCGCAGCATACACCTACCTGCTTAAGACCTGCAAGTCTCATAAGGTCTACTGTAGCTTCTGTGTGGCCGTTTCTTACGAGAACGCCGCCGTGTCTTGCAACCAGGGGGAATACGTGGCCCGGTCTTCTTAAATCTTCCGGCTTTGTGGCATCGTCTGTGCACGCTCTTATAGTGTATCCTCTTTCCTCTGCAGAGATGCCTGTAGTTGTATTAACGTGGTCGATGGATACTGTAAAAGCTGTGCTGTGGTTATCCGTATTTTCGGCAACCATCTGAGTGAGACCAAGCTTTGCAGCGATATCGGAGCTCATAGGCGTGCAGATAAGGCCCTTAGCGTCCTTAGCCATAAGGTTGATGTTTTCAGTGGTTGCGAATTCGCCGGCGCAGATCATGTCGCCTTCGTTTTCTCTGTCCGGATCGTCTGTTACCAGGATAACCTTACCCTGGCGAAGAGCCTCCAGAGCTTCTTCCACTGTATTGTACTTATAATCCATAAAATAAGCCTCCTTTTGTGCCTATAAGTTTGCCATAAGAAATTCCATGGTTAATCCGCTGCCCTGCTCCGAAGCCGGCTTTTCCAGCCCCATGAGCTTGCGGACGTATTTGCCGACTATGTCTGTCTCCAGGTTTACGGGGTCTCCCGCTTTTCTGGAAAGAAGCGTCGTTTCTTCCCCGGTGTGGGGTATTCCGGATACTTTCAAGCCCGTTGGGGTCACCGCTGCAACCGTAAGGCTTATGCCGTCGATTGCGATGGAACCTTTTTCCACTACCAGGTCCGTTATCTCCCTGCCTGCGTCTATTGTGACCCAGACAGCGTTTTCTTCCTTAACCAGGGACTTAACCGTGCCTGTTCCGTCGATGTGGCCTGCAACTATGTGGCCGCCGAATCTGCCGTCTGCAGCCATGGCCCTCTCCAGGTTTACTTTGGAGCCCTTAGTGCAGAGGGAAAGGCTCGTTCTTCTTACAGTCTCCGCCATTACATCCGCTGTGAACCCATTCGCGTCCATCGTTACTACAGTAAGGCAGACGCCGTTCACGGCTATACTGTCTCCTATTTTGGTGTTTTCCAGAACTTTGCTTGCGGCTACCGATATCTTTCCCGAGCTTCCCGAGATAACCAGACTTTTAACGGTGCCCAGTTCTTCTATAATTCCAGTGAACATTAATCCTCCGTCTGTTTAACCGCGTAATTTATAAGCAGGTCGCTGCCGATGCTTTCCGCGCTTTTAAATTCCAGCATGTACGCGTCCTTCGGACTGCTTACGCCGAGGCCTTCCACAGGGCTCTTGCTTTCGCATCCTCCGAAGAGCTTAGGCGCTATAAATGCCTTTACTTCGTTTACTATTCCCGCTTCCAGAGCGCTGGCGTTTAAGGTTCCGCCGCCTTCCAGAAGTATGCTGTCGATCTTTTCTTCTTCGCCGAGAACCTGCATGAGCTTCTTTAAATCCACTTTGCCCTTGCCGTCCGGCGCGTTTATAACCCTTATGCCCATATCGCTGAGCCTTGTAATCTTAGACAGTTTTTCCTCTGCATTTCCGCAGTTTAGTTCTTCGATTCCGCAGGCTACGATGGTTCTGTATTCCATTGCTGTTCTGCAGATATTGCAGTCCTCCGGGATTCTAAGGTTCGTGTCGCAGATTA
Organism: Clostridia bacterium; assembly: GCA_024403005.1. GTDB lineage: Bacteria > Bacillota > Clostridia > Peptostreptococcales > Anaerovoracaceae > RUG11894. The sequence goes on from JAKSSQ010000149.1 coordinate 2,912, forward strand.
TCCTTACGGGGCTGCGCCTTCCTTCGATGCGGCAGTTTAGCATTGGGTCATCGGCTAAAACCGTGCCTATGCCTGCCATTATGCCGAAGTACTCGCTGCGCATTTCCTGGACTCTCGCTCTGGATTCTTCCCCTGTGACCCACTTAGAATATCCTGTATAGCAGGCGATTTTGCCGTCGGCTGTCATGGCGTATTTCATGACCACATAAGGAGTTTTGGCAGTTATATAGTGGAAGAACACCGGGTTGAGCTTGTCGCATTCTTCCCTCATGAAGTCTTCTTCGACTTTTACGCCTGCGTTTCTTAAGATCTGCGCGCCTTTTCCCGCAACCAGGGGGTTCGGGTCCCGTGACCCAATCACTACCCTTGCGATTCCGTGCTGCAGTATCGCGTCTGTGCAGGGCGGCTGCTTACCGTGGTGGCAGCAGGGCTCTAAAGTTACGTAGATGGTAGCGCCTTCTGCGGATTCCTTAAGGCTTGCAAAGGCTTCCCTCTCTGCGTGAAGCTTTCCGTAGCAGGTATGCCAGCCTTCTCCGATAATCCGGCCGTCCTTTACGATTACCGCGCCGACCTGAGGGTTGGGGTTGACCCAGCCTTTGCCCTTCTTTGCCAGCTCGATGGCACGCAGCATATATTGTCTGTCTGTGTTGGTATTCTGCATTTATTAATTCCCGGGCAATAAAAATGCCCCGAAGATAAGTCTTCAGGGCTTTTTATCTGTCTATTTGTACCTAATTTGCTTATTTACCTCGGAAATAAAGGAATTAGAAGGTTTTTCCGCTTCTGTAAATAAAAAACCTGAAACACGTGGTTTCAGGGCAAATGCAAATACAGATATTCTGTCTTCTTTCATCCAGACTTTACTGTCGGCTCCGGAATCTGACCGGATCGTGCCTTTCGGCTCGCGGGCTTTACCGCCGGTGGGGAATTACACCCCGCCCTGAAGACTATTAAATTACTAAAATTATGTTACTCTGTGCTAACCGGCTTGTCAACCGGATTTTCTTAAGAGAGCTGACTGTTTTCTTTAACATCTACAGCCTTCTTAGCTGCTCTGTCGGCGTCGACTTTTTCAAATACCTTGGCTGCAGCTGCTGCGAGCTGGCGTGCCATCTTTTCTGTCATTACGATGGTTTCAGCTTCTTCAGTAATCTTGGTCTTGCCGTCGGGTCTGGTCTGCAGGAAGGTAATAAAAAATTCATTTCCTGTAGCATTAATTGTAAAACCGTTGGAATATTTCATATTAATCCTCCTTTTGAGCTGTGAACTAATGCGCTCGGGGTCTTCTGTCTATATATAGCACGCTTCGACAATGCCCCTCCGGGCACGCTTCCGCTTGCCTCTGCTACCAGCGGTACTAAGCTCTGCCGTCGCCGTTGGCTCGGCAATCGCTAAGTGCCGGGTGCATTCACACAGCCCGTACGGGGCATTATCGAATGCGTTTCAAGTAGCCAATTCGAGGGGTGACGGTAAGGGGGTTCCCTACGCCGAGGGAGGTCCCTGCGAAGCAGACCCGTACGCAGGCCGTAGGGGGTTGACTTACCGGCAGGACCCCGAGAATTTATAATTCAGTCGTATGCTTGAAGTACTCTTCTGCATCGCGGCAGTCGCGGTTAATCT
>JAKSSQ010000015.1 GCA_024403005.1 Clostridia bacterium
GGCGGTGCTTCCGGCATCGTACCCGGATGCATTATGGGCCTCTGCAAGGATAAGAATCTGGGCAGAGACGAAGCTGTTAAGGGCCTTCTTACTGCAGGTCTGTTCGGTGTGTTCATGGCTGAAACCGATTATTTCGGCGGCTGGGGCTGCCAGGCAGAAATCGGCTGCGGCGTAGGCATGGCTGCTGCAGGCCTCGTAGGCATGATGGGCGGCACCGCTAAGGAAGCCGAAGCTGCTGCAGTTATGGGCATTCAGAGCCTTATCGGCCTGGTTTGCGACTCCGTTTGCGGCCAGAGCCAGGTTCCCTGCTACTTAAGAAACATGACAGGCACAGCAACTGCCGCAGTATGCGCAAATGCAGCCATGGCAGGTCTGGATGCGCTCATTCCTCTGGAAGAAATGGTTCAGGCCCTCATAAGAGTTGGCAGAGCCTCCAGAAGCATTAAACTCAACAGCATGGGTGCCAACGGAACTCCCACAGGCGTAAGACTGGAAGAGGAAGAACTGGCACGCCAGAAGAAGATTGTGGACGAAAAACTTGGAAAACATTAAGAATTTTACAAGAGAAGAAAGAAAAGAAGCCCTTAAGGCTCTCGGTGTGCCGGCTTTCCGCGAAAAGCAGATTTTCGGCTGGATAAGCAAGGGCGCAAAGTCCTGGCTGGACTGCAAAAACCTTGGCGCCGGACTTATCCAGAAGCTTTCGGAAAGCTTCAGCTGGGAAAACGTGGACGTGGATCTGGTTCAGGAATCCACGGACGGAACAAAGAAGTTCCTGCTTTCCATGCCCGACGGCAATAAGGTCGAAGCCGTATTCATGAAGTACAGCTACGGAAACTCCCTGTGCATTTCCACTCAGGTGGGCTGCGCCATGGGCTGCCGTTTCTGCGCCTCTACCATCGGCGGACGCATAAGAAACTTAAAGGCCTGGGAGATGCTGGGCGAATACATCGCATGCCGCGACTACGCCGGTGAACCCATCAACCACATTGTGCTCATGGGCATGGGTGAACCCTTCGACAATTACGAGGAAGTGTGCAGATTTCTGGACATGATCCACGACGAAGAGGGCATAAACCTGAGCCTTCGCAACATTACGCTTTCAACCTGCGGACTGGTGCCTAAGATTAAGCAGTTCGGAGACGAATATCCCCAGGTTAACCTGGCGATTTCCCTGCACGCATCCAGCCAGGAGGAGAGAGAAAAGCTCATGCCGGTGGCTAATGCCTACAGCATGGACGAGCTTATGAGCGCCTGCAGAGAGCACGCTAAAAAGACAGGAAGAAGGGTAACGTTTGAATTTACCCTTATCGAAGGCAGAAACGACACGGAAGAGACCGCAATTGCGCTTTCAAAGCTCTTAAAAGGCATGCTTTGCCACGTAAATTTAATTCCGTTAAATCCCGTAACAGAAACGGGAATGACCGGTACAAGCCGCAAATCAGCAGAAAATTTCAGGCAGATACTCGAAAGTAAAGGAATTCCTGCGACAGTAAGACGTTCTATGGGCAGGGATATCGATGCTGCCTGCGGACAGCTTCGCAAAAAAAATATGTAATGTATTGCTGAAATTGAAATTAACGGCTATAATAAGTATACAGATATAACTAACACTCAGAAAATGGGGGCGATTCTAATGGTAAAATTACTCATCGGCCGTAAAGGCAGCGGTAAAACAAAGACAATGATCGACATGGCTAATGCAAGCCTGGATAAGGTTAACGGCAGTGTCGTTTTTATAAATAAGAACCATAGATTAATGTACGATCTGAAGTATAGAATCCGTGTCGTATGCATGGAAGACTTCGAACACATTACAAACACAGATGAATACATTGGTTTCATCTATGGTATTATTTCTCAGGACAGCGATATCGAAGAAATCTATATCGACAGCATCCTTAAGCACGCAGACGTACAGGTTTCCGACCTGGAAGAATTCCTGGCAAGACTTGCTGCTATTTCCGAAGCTTATGGTCCCAACTTCATCGTAAGCATCTCCCTGGATAAGGAAGAAATGGGCGAATACGTAAATAAGTACGAAATCATCAACGAATAACTTGTTTAAATAGACATATGGATTTTGCTGAACTTAAGAATTTAATGGAGAGCAAAAATCCCGAATTACTGGAAATCCGAAAGCACAGCGCTGTGTTGATTCCCTTTGTGGAATCAAACGGTAAGCTGTGCCTTCTTTTTGAGCAGCGAAGCGGGAATATCTCTCAGCCCGGGGAAGTATGTTTTCCCGGAGGAAGAATGGAGCAGGGCGAAACGGCTGTTGAAACTGCTCTGCGCGAAACATGGGAAGAAATGGCCATCCCCGCAGAGGATATTGAATCCTGCGGCGAATACGGCAGCCTGGTTCTGTACGCGAACAGAGCCATACATACGGTATGGGCTTTCTTAAAGCCGGAAGCTCTGGAGCACATCGTGCCTTCGGAAGGGGAGGTAGGCGATTGGTTCACCGTGCCTGTGGACTGGCTTCTGGAAAACGACCCGTACATTTACGAGTACCGCGTGGTGCCGGAAATAGGGGAGGATTTCCCTTACGACATGGTGGATGCACCGGACAAATACAACTGGAGCACTGGTAAGTGCACAGTTCCCATCTGGCACTACGAAAAATACTGTTTGTGGGGAATCACAGCAAGAATCGTGGTTAATTTGTTGGAATACATCAAAAAACATACAAATATGTGAAGAAATTGTGATATGCATCTGTAACATAATTGTAAAATAACTTGATTATGTACATGGTGTGTAGTATAATTTCGGTGTTGCGTGGGCAGTCACACAATCGGTTTAGTATGCCCACATATCTTTAGGAGGATAAAGAAAATGAAAAGAATTTTTGCAATCCTGCTCGCACTCGCAATGGTATTCTCCCTTGCAGCTTGCGGCGGAACAACAGAACCTGCACCCTCCGGTGAAGGCGAAGCAGCAGCTTATGCAGTTGCTATGATCACTGACTATGGTGATATCACAGACGAAAGCTTCAACCAGGCTACATACGAAGCTTGCAAGGCTTTCTCCGAAGCTAACGGTCTCAAGTTCAACTACTACAAGCCCGCTGGCGACAGCACAGCTGAAAGAGTTGCTATGATCGACGCAGCAGTAGCTGACGGTTACAACGTAGTTGTATGCCCCGGTTACGCTTTCGGCGAAGCTCTCGGACAGTGCTCCGCAGCTTATCCCGACGTTAAGTTCATCGCTCTCGACGTTTCCGCAGGAGACCTCGGCGAAGCAGTAGCAGCTAACGTTCCCGAAAACCTCTTCTCCGCAGTATATCAGGAAGAACAGTGCGGCTTCATGGCTGGTTATGCAGCAGTTGCTCTCGGCTATAAGCACCTCGGTTTCCTCGGCGGTATGGCAGTACCTTCCGTAGTAAGATTCGGTAATGGTTACGTTCAGGGCGCTGACAAGGCTGCAGCAGACCTCGGTATCGATGGCGTTACAGTTGAATACGTATACGGCAACCAGTTCTTCGGCGATGCAGACATCACATCCTACACAGATACATGGTATCAGACAATGGGCGTAGAAGTAGTATTCGCTTGCGGCGGCGGCATCTGGACATCCGCAGCTGAATCCGCAGCTAAGGTTGACGGTAAGGTTATCGGCGTAGACGTAGACCAGAAGGCTACAATCGACGCTTACGGCGAAGGCATGACAGTAACATCCGCTATGAAGGGCCTCAAGGCTACAGTTAACACTCTGCTCACAGAACTCGTAAACAACGACAACTGGGCAGCTTACGGCGGACAGATCATGACTCTCGGTCTCGTATCCGGAGACGACGTAGAAGCTAACTACACACAGATCCCCTTCGAATCCACACAGTGGGCTGACACATTCACACAGGACGACTACAAGGCTCTCGTAGCTAAGATGTTCTCCGGTGAAATCGCTGTTGACGGTTCCCAGGACGATTACGTTCCCACAGCAGTTGTTTGCAACAGATACGACAACATCAAGTAATTCGTAATAAAAATTGCAATAAACAGAGAGGACAGGCTTTTAGCCTGTCCTTTTTTGTGCTAAAATTAATTATCTATATACTCAAAACAGGAGGTTGAAGCCAATGGATGCACCCTATGCAATAGAGATGCTGAATATCACAAAGAAATTCCCCGGCATCATTGCAAACGACAACATCACACTTCAGCTCAGGAAAGGCGAAATTCACGCTTTACTTGGCGAAAACGGCGCCGGAAAATCCACCCTCATGAGCGTACTGTTCGGTCTCTATCAGCCGGAAGAAGGTCAGATTAAGAAGGATGGCAAGGTCGTCGATATCAAGAACCCCAACGATGCAAACGCACTGGGCATCGGTATGGTTCACCAGCACTTTAAGCTGGTTGAATGCTTTACAGTTCTCGATAACATTATTCTTGGTGTTGAAACAACTAAAAACGGTATTCTTCAGAAAGATGAAGCCAGAAAGAAAGTACTCGCACTGTCCGAAAAGTACGGACTTGCAGTAAACCCCGATGCGATTATCGAAGACATTACCGTAGGTATGCAGCAGAGAACAGAAATTCTCAAGATGCTCTACCGCGATAATGAAATTCTCATTTTCGATGAACCTACAGCTGTACTTACGCCGCAGGAAATCGATGAACTTATGGCGATCATGAAGAATCTCGCAGCCGAAGGCAAGAGCATCCTGTTCATTTCCCATAAACTCAACGAAATCATGGAAGTTGCCGACAGAGTATCCGTACTCCGTAAGGGCAAGTACATCGGAACTGTAGACGTAGAAGGTACAACAAAGGAAGATCTGTCCCGAATGATGGTAGGCAGAGATGTAGACTTCGTTGTACAGAAGCAGCCCAGAACTCCCGGAGAAGAAATTCTCAAAGTTGAAAACCTTACAGTTGCTTCCAAGATTCACAAAAACAACGCTGTTAAGAACGTATCCTTCAACGTACGCAAGGGCGAAATCGTCTGCATCGCAGGTATCGACGGAAACGGCCAGACAGAACTGGTTTACGCACTTTCCGGTCTTGAACCCGCAGCAGGCGGCAAGATTTCTCTCCTTGGCAAGGATATTACAAATACAAGCATCAGAGACCGTTCTGTAATGGGCATGAGCCACATTCCCGAAGACAGACACAAGCACGGTCTGGTTCTGGACTACTCCCTGGAATACAACATGGTTCTCCAGAGATACTTCGAACCTGAATTCACAAAGAACGGCTTCCTCGATAAGCCCGCTATCCGCAAATATGCAGAAAGACTTATCGAAGAATACGACGTACGTTCCGGCCAGGGCCCCATTACAAGAGCCCGCAGCATGTCCGGCGGTAACCAGCAGAAGGCTATCGTTGCAAGAGAAATCGACAAGGAACCTGAACTTCTGATTGCTGTTCAGCCCACAAGAGGTCTGGACGTAGGTGCTATCGAAAACATTCACAGACAGCTGGTAGCACAGAGAGACAAGGATAAGGCAGTTCTGCTCGTATCCCTGGAACTCGAAGAAGTTATGAGCGTACCCGACAGAATCCTCGTTATGTACGAAGGCGAAATCGTCGGCGAACTCGATCCGAAGACAACCACAGTAGAAGAACTCGGTCTGTACATGGCCGGTGCAAAGAGACAGTAGAGGAGGGGCCATGAGAAAATTATTAAAGAATGAAGGCTTCGAGTCCTTTATTGCATCCATCATCTGCATCATCCTGGGCCTTATTATCGGTTACGTAGTACTGCTCGCTATTAAGCCTGCAGGCGCAAGCAAGGCCATCGTTGCAGTTATCAAGAACTTCATGTATTATCCCAGCGGCGCTGCCAAGATCAAGTACTTCGGCAACACACTGGTAAAGACAGCTCCGCTGCTTATGTGCTCTCTGTCCATCCTGTTTGCTTATAAAGTTGGTCTGTTCAACATCGGTGCATCCGGTCAGTTCACAGTAGGTACATGCGCAGCTCTCTACCTGGCACTCGGCGCAAACATGCCCTGGTATGTATGCCTCATCTCCGCTATGGTAGCAGGTGCTCTCCTGGCTGCAATTACAGGTATCCTCAAGAGCTATTGCAACGTAAACGAAGTTATTTCATGCATCATGCTCAACTGGATATCCCTGTACGCGACCAACATGATTCTTACAAAGGTTAAGGAATCCACATCTCCGTACACTCTTGTTGTTGCAAACACCAACCCCAAGGCTATTCTTCCCAGCCTGGGCCTCGGCAAGCTCTTCAGCAACAACCCGTACGTAACAATTGCGATTCCTCTTTCCATTATTCTTGCTATCGTAATCTGGGTACTGCTCGAAAAGACAACTCTCGGCTATGAACTCAGAGCTACAGGTAACAACAAGAACGCTGCAAAGTATGCAGGCATGAACGAAAAGCGCAACATTATCCTCACAATGGTAATCGCAGGCGCTCTTTCCGGTCTCGGCGGTGCATTCCTCTATCTGTCCGGCTTCGAACAGTGGCAGTGCACACAGAGCTCCGTTCCCGGCATGGGCTTCAACGGTATCGCTGCATCATTCCTCGGCGGCCTCAGCCCCATCGGCTCCATCTTCAGCTCTTACTTTATCCAGCACGTTACAGCAGGCGGTGCTTATGTAGATAAGACTCTGTACTGCTCTCAGATTTCGGACCTTATTTCTTCCGTAATCATTTATCTCTGCGGCTTCGTAGGATTCCTCAAACTGGTTCTCAAGAAGGCTGCTGAAAAGAAGGAAGGAGGCGAAACAAAGTGATACTGCTTCTGCAATACATGATTATCTTCGCCGCTGTTCTTATGCTTGTAGCCATCGGCGGCTGCTTCTCTGAACATTCAGGCGTCATCAACATCGGTCTTGAAGGCATTATGGTTCTGGGTGCTCTCGGCGGCGCTCTCGTGCTCAAGTTCTATCCGGAAGATGGCAATGCATTCGGCCTCATTACACTTACAATATTGGCTGCGGTAGTTTTCGGCATGATTTACTCTCTGCTTCTGGCAGTAGCGTGCGTTAACTTCAAGGCAGACCAGACTATCGTAGGTACAGCTATGAACATGCTGGGTACAGCAGCTGCAACAGTAATTGTTAAGGCTATGAACACAGCAATGAACCCCGACAACGTATCTTCCACAATCCAGTACATCAATACAAAGAAGGCATTCCTCAAGAATATCGGCGGCTTTGAATTCAACTGGTTCATGCTCATCACACTTGTTCTTGTAGTAATTTCTTACGTAGTAATGTACAAGACAAGATTCGGTCTTCGTCTCATGGCTTGCGGTGAACACCCCCAGGCAGCAGACTCCGTAGGTATCAGCGTTTATAAGATGCGCTATGCAGGCGTTATTATCTCCGGTTTCCTTGCAGGTCTCGGCGGAATTGTTTACATCACATCCGGCGTATCCGAATGGAAGTTCGAAAACGGTGTTGCAGGCTTCGGATTCCTGGCTATGGCAGTAATGATCTTCGGCCAGTGGAAGCCCCACAGAATTGCAGTTTCTGCTCTTCTGTTCGGTCTGTTCCGTGCTCTGTCCAACGTTTACATGGGCTTTGATTTCCTCAAGAGCCTTAACATCCCCAGCGGCATCTACAACATGCTGCCTTACATCATCTGCCTCGTAGTTCTGGCATTCACATCCAAGCACTCCAGAGCTCCTAAGGCTGAAGGTATTCCCTACGACAAGGGACAGCGCTAAGCGCATTAAATCAAGGGTTAACCATCAGCCGGGGATTTTCCTCGGCTGATGATTTATTAAGCGGCATCCGGGATCGGACAAAAACTCAGAAAGAAGGAAAGTTGCTCTTACAGATTTTTCTCACATTTTTTAAAGTAGGCATGTTTACTATCGGCGGCGGCTACGCAATGATACCTGTTATTCAGGATGCGGTCTGCCACGAAAAGGGCTGGCTCTCGGACGAGGAATTCCTCGATTCCATCTCCCTTACAAACTCTCTGCCCGGACCTCTTGCAACAAACGCTGCAACGTTCATCGGCTACAGAATAAAGGGCGTTAAAGGCTCAATTTCGGCCGTTTTAGGCACGGTTTCCCCGTCGATAATAATAATTCTCCTTATAGCGATGATCTTCAATTCCGCTATGGAAAACGAGTTCGTGCAGGCATTCTTCATGGGCGTTCGTCCGGCTGTATTTGCACTCATCGTAAGCGCTGTTTACAAGCTGGCAAAGTCCGCTAAGGTCCACAAGGACATGGTAAGCCTTGCTATCGCTCTCATTTCTTTCGTTGTCATCGGCTTCCTCGGCGTGACCCCAATCATTGTGGTCATCGCTGCAGCAGTTCTCGCAATCCTTCTGGACAGCGTAAAGAAGACAGAGAAGGGAGGTACTAAGAATGAATAGTCTCTTCCTTCGCATGTGCCTTTCCTTTATTAAGATCGGTGCTTTCTGTTTCGGCGGCGGCTATGCAGCTGTAGGCCTTATCGAAAGCGAAGTTGTTAAGACCATGCACTGGCTCGCACCGGAGCAGTACATTAACATTATCGCTATCGCAGAAATGACTCCCGGCCCCATTGCAGCAAACACTGCTACATTCGCAGGCTACATGATGCTCGGCCCGGCAGCAGGCGTGTTCTGCACGCTGAGTCTTATCCTGATTCCCTGCATTCTGGCTCTGCTCACAGCCTTTTTCTTCGAAAAGGTTAAGAACAACCCCAAGGTTCAGGTTGCTATCAAAGGCATAAGACCGGCAGCTATCGGCATTATCGCAGCTGCAGGCATAAGCATTGCCAAGGCCGGCATTACGGACATCTGGTCCATCGGTCTTTTCGCAATCGCAGCAGCCATCATCTTTAAGTTTAAGAAGAGCCCGATTATCGCGCTGCTCACATGCGGCGTGCTCGGAATTGTAATTTACGGAATTATCCTGTAATTGCAGCAGAAGAGGGCACTAAACTGAATATAATGCGATTAAAACGGGTTTTAAGTTTGCTTAAAGCCCGTTTTTTGTTCTTGATTTTGCGGCGGTTTTAGGTTAATATATTTGAGTTGCATGGGATATTAGCTCAGCTGGTTAGAGCGCCTGCTTGACGTGCAGGAGGTCACAGGTTCGAGTCCTGTATAGCCCACCAACTGCTCCGCATTCTGTGCGGAGTTTTTTGTTTGAAACAACGCGAACATATGTTTACAAATATTTGTTCTTATGGTATATTCAGTGTAGATGATTTTAACTTCATGCGAATAGCTTTAGATATAAAGGAGTATTTATGAACAACCTTACTGAAAGAGAACAGATGGTCCTGGACTTCATGAAGGAACACGTTGCAAAGTGGGGATATCCTCCAACAGTAAGAGACATAGCAGCTGCAGTGGGAATTAAGTCCACCTCTACAGTTCAGAAGGCTATCGACGGTCTCGTAGTAAAGGGATACGTTAAAAGACAGGACGGCAAACGCCGCGCTCTGGACATCGTAGATACGAATCCGGCAAAGCCTGCACCTGTTAAGGAAGTGGAAAGAGAAGACGTAATAGATCTTCCTGTAGTAGGCAGAATTGCCGCCGGCACACCCATCCTGGCAGAGCAGAACATAGACGATACTTTCCCCATTCCTTCCAGATTTGTTGGAAAGGGTACAAACTTCATGCTTACAGTTCACGGCCAGTCCATGATCGAAGCAGGTATCTTCAACGGAGACTACATTCTGGTTCAGCAGCAGGAAACAGCTAACAACGGAGACATCGTTGTAGCCATGATCGACGGCATGGAAAGCGAAGCTACAGTTAAGGAATTCCACAAGGAAAACGGCCACATCAGACTCCAGCCCAAGAACTCCGAAATGGATCCTATTATCGTAGACGACTGCAAGATTCTCGGTATCGTAAAGGGCGTCTTCAGATATCTCAACTAGTTGAAATCAATGGGTTTTAACCTGTAATTTTATTTAAATTATTAACGATTTCCCCTTGACATTGGGTCACGGGGAACGTATAATATTCCAGTATTAAAGCAGAAGTATCCGCTTCTCACCTTAAAGCACGGCTGAAAAGGTTCATACAGAAATTGCCCGCAAGGCGGTTTTGGAGCGGAAACTATGCGTCCGCTCTATTTTTTTTAACGGAGGTAATAACCATTAGCAAGGAAAGCCTTATAAACGAAGAAATTCGTGCTAAAGAGGTCCGCTTACTTGATGTGGACGGTACACAGATCGGTGTAGTACCCATTAAGGAAGCTCTGGAAAAAGCAGCAGAAGCTAATCTGGATCTCGTAAACATTTCGCCCAACGCAGCTCCCCCGGTATGCAGAATCATGGATTACGGAAAGTTCCGCTATGAACAGCAGAAGAAGGAAAAGGAAGCTCGCAAAAAGCAGAAGACTATGGAAGTCAAGGAAATGCGCCTTGGCATCTTCACAGAAGAACACGACCTTGAAACAAAGGCCAAGCTGGTAGCAAAGTTCCTCGAAGGCGGGGATAAGGTAAAGATCAGCATGCGCTTCCGCGGAAGAGAAATGGGTTATGTTGAAAAGGGCAAAACCACCATGCTTGAATTCGGCAAGCTCTTTACAGAAGTAGGCAACATCGAAAAGGAACCGAAGCTGGAAGGCCGCAATATGTCCATGATCATCGGACCCAAGTCCGAAAAGGAAAAGGAAAAGATTGCAAAGGCAAAGAGAGCAGCAGCTGAAGCAGCAGCAGTTAATAATAGCGCAGACGCTCAGGAATAAAGGAAGGAAGTAAATCCAATGGCAAAGAACAAGATGAAGTCCCACAGAGGGGCAATGAAGAGATTCAAGCTTACAGGAACAGGCAAAGTTAAGAGAAATAAGGCCTATAAGAGCCACATCCTTACCAAGAAGACCGCTAAGAGAAAGAGAGGCCTTCGTCAGTCCACAATTCTTGGTCACGCAGACCACAAGAGAATTCTGAGTGTTTTAATTGGAAAGTAGGAGGTAAGTAACAATGGCAAGAGTTAAGAAGGGCATGAATGCTAAGAGAAAGCATAAGAAAGTATTAAAGCTGGCTAAGGGCTTCTACGGCGCAAAGCACAGAATTTTCAGCGCAGCTAACCCCGCAGTAATGAGATCTCTCCGTTCCGCTCAGATGGGCCGCAAGCTCAAGAAGAGAGAATACAGAAGACTCTGGATCGCTAGAATCAACGCTGCAGCAAGAGCAAACGGAATCTCCTACAGCAGACTTATGGACGGTCTCAAGAAGGCTGGTATCGAAGTAAACAGAAAGATGCTGTCCGAAATGGCTATCCACGATCAGGCTGGCTTCGCTAAGATGGTAGAAGCTGCTAAGAACGCTCTGTAATATATAGACGTACTGAAACGCATTTTAAACCCTTCCGCAAAACGGGAGGGTTTTTTTGAAAATTATGGATAACAGAATCGATTATTTTAAAAAGATAATAGCTGTACTCGTCCCCGTAACGCTGCAGAACCTCATGGGCTGCGCTATGGGTATCGTGGATACTGCAATGGTGGGCAAGCTGAGCGTAGAAGCTCTGGCTGCTTCCGGCGCGGCATCCATGGTTGCAATTGTTCTGTTTAACCTTATGTATGGGTTCATGTCCGGAACCGGCGCATATATTTCCCAGTACTGGGGTGTAAAGGACATGAAGAACATTAAAAAGACTCTGGGCATAGTCTACATAGTTTCCATCGCTATGGGCCTGCTGTTTACCGTTGCCGCAGAGCTTTTCGCCGAAAAGATTATCTGGTGCATTGACCGCAATCCCATGGTAATCGAGCTCGGCGCTCAGTACATGAGAGTAATTGCACCGTCCTACGCATTTGCAATGCTCAACTATGCGATTGTGTTCAACTCCAGGTGCGTGCAGCACATGCGCACATGCACTATTCTGGACATTTCCGCTGTAGTTCTCAATGCAGTTCTGGACTACGTGCTTATTTTCGGTAAGTTCGGCGCACCGGCAATGGCTGTTAAGGGTGCAGCTCTGGCAACCGCAATATCCAGAGTTTACGAGCTTATAGTGCTGCTTATCTACCTCAAGTGCTCCAAAAACTTCCCCCTCAAGGCGAAAGTTTCCGAACTGCTGGATCTTTCCGCAGATTTCTGCATAAGAGTTATAAAGACATCCATTCCCAACGCTGTTACAGACGCTCTATGGGGCGTAACCCTTACAGTTTACCTGATAGCTTACGGTCTTATCGGCACCGAAGCTCTGGCAGCTGTACAGGTTGTAAACATCGTGTGCGAGTGGTTCCAGTCCATATTCTACGGCGTGGGCAGCGCTGCGTCGGTTATTATCGGCGAGCAGCTGGGGCAGGGCAAAATTAAGAGAGCAGAAAAATCCTCCGTTGAATTCATGTTCATCGGCGTGGTTCTTTCCCTGTCCATGGGCATTTTAATGTACATAATCAACCCGTACATCGTAGGTTTCTACAAGTTCGACGAGGTTACAAACGCAATTTTAAGAGCCAGCTTAAACGTAACTGCGGCTACAATATTCTTCCGCATGATTACTTTCATAATCATGTGCGGCATCCTGAGAGCCGGCGGAGACACGAAGTCCGCAATGATTATCGACATTGCGCACAACTGGCTGATTACAATTCCTGCAATGTTCGTTGCAATTCTTGTCTTTAAGTGTTCATTGGCTCAGGCCATGCTTGTATGCTACACCGGCGAATTTATCAAGGGTATAAGCTGCTACCTGCGCTACCGCACAGGCAAGTGGAAAAACGTACTTACAGGTGCGGAAATCAACGATTAGTGATATAATGATAAAGATATTCCACAATTTGCCCGTGGATGCCGGCTTTACCACAAAGCCTGTGGACGGCAAGGTATTCAGGGAAGAACTTAAGAAAAGAGGGGCAGTAGCAAGGCCCGGGCTTGTCCACGGAACCGATGTTTCCAAGGTCGATTTCAGCATGGACGGGGTCGAAGGCTATCTGTTTACGGAGCCTTCCGATGGTGTGGTCACAGACTGCAAAGACCTGTATTTAACCACAACCCACGGCGACTGCATACCTCTCTGGACCTGTGACCCAATCAGGGGCGTCGTCGGAATAGCCCATGCCGGATGGCGTGGAACCCTCGGCGGCATAGCCTCCAATCTGGTTCAGGCCATGGTAAGGGAATACGGCTGCAATCCTGCAGATATCCGCGCCTGCGTAGGGCCGGGAATCGGCGCCTGCTGCTTCGAAGTAGGGGAGGATGTTGCAGACATGTTCCTGGACAGGTTCTACTGGGCAGAGGAATATGTATATCATTTTCCGGGCAAGAGACCTCATGTTGATATAAAGGGGATCAACGCAGAACTTTTCGCGATGGAAGGGCTGGAAAGTATCGAAATTTCGGGCCACTGTACCTGCTGCGAACCTGAACTGTTCTGGTCTCACCGGAGGCAGGCAGACACTACGCGTATGCTTGCATACATCGCTTTAAAAGGAGAATCATAATGAGAAGAAGAGGTATTACAGATATCTTAACTACGGTTATACCTATTTTGATGGTGCTTATACTCATTTACGCAGGGGTAAATTTAGTAGATCCTATTAAGGATTTTATCTGGAAGTATAACAACTGGGATCAGGTTCTGGAACAGAGAGGCGACAGACTTCTCACTCAGCACCTCTTTGTAGCTGACAGAGTTTACGTAGAAGAACCAAAGGAATATACAGAACATATAGCTCTGGACAATGCGGATTACTATCACAACGTAAGAGTTGGTGCGGATATCACGCTGGAACAGACCAAGATTCAGTTCAAAAACGGCGACGTTTTCCGCCAGATAAGCACTCCGTATTCCGAAGAAGTTAAGACTACAAACATCGATACACTTAAGCTTATCTATCAGTATCAGTATCCCATCGGATACAGCTACTATTACGACAAAGCTGCAGGCAGCTGGGTAGACCAGGGCAAGTTCCACGGCGGATCTTCCATGCCTAAGGATACACTCGCTTATCTGAACTACGGAGACCAGCTTTACGTGCTGACAAATTCCATTTATGCTTACGAAAAGAAGGACGAAGGCGTTGAATCCTTTATCGAAACCTCCGGCGATACTTTCTTAAGCAACGACGGCTCCATCTGGCAGATTATTATGAGCTATCATAATATCGAAGGCAGACACAACGAACACTGGATTCTTGAATCCGCTCAGCCTCTGGTAGATTTCGATGCTCCGATGCTTTTAGACGACAGAAGAATTCTTTCAGATGGTCTTTATGAACACGTTCAGGAAGGCTTCACTCCTTACAGCAAGGACTACTTCTTCAGAAAGACTGTCGATAAGGATCTTACAGACATGTCCTTAAGCTCTAACAGAGCAGATTCCGAAGTAGCTTATGCACAGCTGCTGGTTTCCACCTTAAGCCAGGCTGAAAACGGAAGCTTCGAAGCAGTTCTGCAGAACACAGAACTCTATGATAAGTACGGAATGAAGTACGGCTACGTAGACGTTCTCGAAAACGCAGAAAAGGGCATCCAGCTTATTAAGGCAGCTGAAACTTATAAGGAAACAGGTTTCGATGACGCAATCAGCAAGCTTGCAGGTTTCTTTAAGACATTTATCGAAGAAAACAAGAGAGAAGCAGGCGAAAAGATCGAAGTTCCTGCATACTGGAGAAACGGCTCAGACTGCAGCGAAGTTGCTGCAGATGAGGCTGCAACCGCTGCTCTTAAGGACTTCCTTAAGCAGTACGCAGCTAAGTACGGAGATTTAGAAGCTGCAGATCTGGCAGGCATGCTCTAAAGAGAATATACAAAAAGGGAATGAGGTTCTCCCTTAGTATTTAATACTAAAACCGCTTAAAAAGCTGATGACTTCTGCCGTTTGCGCAGAAAGTGTCAGCTTTTTTAATAGAAAGGACAACATGTTATTAAGTATTGCAATTATTATGTTAGTCGGATCCGGGCTGGGCTGGGCATGTAAAAAAGTTAAGCTGCCGGCTTTAATCGGCATGCTTCTTACAGGTATAATTCTCGGCCCTTACGTGCTTAACGTATTCGACAGTTCGCTGCTCGCCATATCCGCAGATATCCGCAAAATAGCTCTTATTATAATCCTTACGAGGGCCGGTTTAAGCCTGGATGTATCCGGACTTAAAAAGATCGGCAGACCTGCCGTAATGATGTGCTTTGTTCCTGCGAGCTTTGAACTGGCCGGCATGCTTCTGCTGGGGCCGAAGCTTCTTGGCATAACTACTCTGGAAGCTGCAGTGCTCGGCGCGGTCCTTGCTGCGGTATCTCCTGCGGTAGTCGTTCCGAGAATGGTTAAGCTCATGGAAGAGGGCTACGGCACGGAGCAGAACATTCCCCAGTTAATACTGGCCGGAGCATCTGTAGACGACGTTTACGTAATCGTTCTGTTTACAACCTTTACAGGCATGCTGCAGGGCGGAGGCATATCCGTTATGCGTTTTGTCAACATACCCGTCTCCATCGCTTTAGGAATAGCCGCAGGCCTTGCTGCCGGCAGGCTCATTTCGCTTTTCTTCGAAAAAGTGCAGCTCAGAGATACGGTTAAAATTATGGTGACCCTCTCAATATCCTTCGTTCTGGTCGCTCTGGAAGATTCCTTAAACACTCCGATTACATTTGCAGCGCTCATATCCATAATGTTCATAGGCGTTGCGATGCAGAAATACAGAAAAGAAGATGCTGCGAAGCTTTCCGCAAACTACAACCAGCTGTGGATTGCTGCAGAGGTGTTCCTCTTCGTGCTGGTTGGGTCAACGGTAAATATAAATTACCTTGGAAAAGTCGGCCCGAAAGCCGTTATTGTAATCGCAGGAGCACTGGTATTTCGCATGCTGGGCGTATTCATATGCCTGCTTGGTACGGATCTTAACAAGGGCGAGAGAATGTTTTCCATGATGGCTTACACGCCCAAAGCCACCGTGCAGGCTGCAATAGGTGGCATTCCTT
>JAKSSQ010000150.1 GCA_024403005.1 Clostridia bacterium
TTCAGAAAGAGAAAAAAGTCATAGGCGGTGCTAAAGTCGGATTATGAGTCATCATCAGCGAGGGGTGACGCAAGGAAAGGGCTCCCGCGCCAACAAAAAACGGACGCCGAAGCGTCCGTTTTAATATTGCAATTTATCGCTAAATTACTTTTCAACGATGAGAGCTGTGCCCATACCGCCGCCGATGCAAAGAGTAGCAAGACCTCTCTTAGCTTCGGGTCTTCTCTGCATTTCGAAGAGCAGAGTGATGAGGATACGGCAGCCGGATGCGCCAACGGGGTGACCAAGAGCGATTGCGCCGCCGTTAACGTTTGTCTTTTCGGGATCGAGTCCGAGATCCTTTCTTACAGCCAGGGACTGAGCTGCGAAAGCTTCGTTAGCTTCTACGAGGTCCATGTCTGCGATTGTGAGGCCAGCCTTTTCCAGAGCCTTCTTGGAGGAAGGAACAGGACCAACGCCCATGATGGAGGGATCTACGCCTGCGGAAGCATAGGAAACGATCTTAGCCAGGGGCTTGATTCCCAGTTCAGCAGCCTTTTCAGCGGACATAACTACTACTGCAGCGCCGGAATCGTTGATGCCGGAAGCGTTAGCAGCTGTTACGGAACCACCGTCTCTCTTGAAAGCGGGCTTAAGCTTAGCCATACCTTCAGCTGTTGCATCGTGCTTAATGAATTCGTCCTGATCGAATACGATTTCGCCCTTCTTTGTCTTGATTACAACGGGAACGATTTCGTCCTTGAACTTGCCAGCCTTCTGTGCTGCGCTTGCTCTCTGCTGGGAAATGAGTGCGAATTCGTCCTGCATTTCTCTTGTGATTCCCCACTGTTCGTTAACGTTTTCAGCTGTGATACCCATGTGGTAACCATTGAAAGCGTCCCAGAGACCATCGTTAACCATCATGTCAACCATAGTAACGTTGTTCATTCTTGCGCCGTAACGGCCTGTGGGTACTGCATAAGCTGTCTTGCTCATGTTTTCAGCGCCGCCTGCTACGATAATGTCTGCATCGCCAGCCTTGATAATCTGTGCAGCGAGTTCAACTGCTCTCAGACCGGAACCGCAAACCTTATTGATTGTCATTGTGGGAACTTCTACAGGAAGTCCTGCATCCAGAGCCATCTGACGGGAAACGTTCTGTCCCAGACCACCCTGAAGTACGCAGCCCATGATAACTTCGTCGATCATGTCGCCGGAGATGCCAGCTCTTTCAACAGCGCCCTTAATAGCTACTGCGCCCAGTGTTCTTGTGGGTACATCCTTAAGTGTTCCGCCGAAGGAACCGATGGCTGTTCTTGCTGCGCTTGCGATTACAACTTCTCTCATGTTGTTTATCCTCCTAAAAATAAAAATAAAAATTATTCACACATATTTGTTAACTATTTAACAACTATGTTAATTATATAACTAACAATCTCCTGATACAACCACATTGTTCAAAATTTCACAATATTATTGTATTTATTTTCCGAGATTGTTTACCGGCTCGAAAATTTATACAATATTGAAATTCTGAGCTTTAAGCAGCTCCATGTATTCGGAGTTGTGAGTCATCATTTGAATTGGGGTCACCGTGATCCAACCCTCTTTCCACGCCGTGAGATCCCATTCGGGGCTTGCATCGGGCGGAATTACGTCTTCGGATTCGATTATGCAGAGGCCGTCTTCCCTGCTGCCGCTCACCCTGGTGAACTTGTAGGTGTAATCTCTGGGGCCCAGCTCCGCAATCTTAATGCCCATAATCTTCTCGTCGGGAAGATCCGGAACATTTACATTCAGGAACAGGCTTGTGGGAATCTTGCCGTAAGTCTTTTCCACCAGCATGGGCACCAGCTTTTCGAAGTGTTCGAAGTGGGTGCAGTCGTGGGAGCAGAGGCTGAACGCAATGGCCGGAATGCCTTTGAAAATTGCTTCCATAGCCGCTGCAACGGTACCTGAGTAATGAACATCCCTTCCGATATTCGGGCCGTGGTTAATGCCGGTGCAGACGAGGTCCGGGTAAGCGCCCAGCTCCATCATCATTCCGATACCCATGCGAACGCAGTCGGCAGGTGTTCCGGAGCAGCTCCAGACCATCTCCGCATGGGGATAGTCGGTCTTGTCGAATTCCTTAATCTCCACAGGTTCGGTGAGCACGAGACCGTGGCCGGAGCAGGTTCTTTCTCTGTCCGGGCCGCACACGTATACGTGAACCCCCTCCATGGATGCCAGGCATTCGCAGAGCACTTTTATTCCTTTTTTAAAAACGCCGTCGTCGTTTGCAATGAGAATGTTCATGTAAACCTCCAAGTGTATATTATAGCACGAAATAGAATTTTTGCACCGAAAAAGTGGATTTTTTAAACTTTGTTACGCACTTTTTTACAAAAAATTACGGAATATTGTTAAAAAATAATCAATTGAACATTTGTTCGCAAAATTATGGAATTAGCTATACGAAAGAGATATAATTAGCTATATGAAAAATTTTGATGAGGTAATGTCAAAACTTAAAATCCTTACCGACGCTGCAAAATACGACGTATCCTGCAGCAGTTCCGGTAACGAAAGACGCGGCAAAGACGGCCACGTAGGAAGCGCAGCAGCCATGGGCATCTGCCATTCCTGGAGCGCCGACGGCCGCTGCATTTCCCTGCTCAAAGTGCTCTATACGAACAAGTGCGTCTACGACTGCGAGTACTGCATCAACAGGCGCAGCAGCGACACTCCCAGAGCAGCTTTCAAGCCGCAGGAGCTGGCAGACCTCACCATGGAATTCTACAGAAGAAATTACATCGAAGGCCTTTTCCTCAGCTCTGCGGTAGACGGTTCTCCGGATAAAACTCTGGAAGAAATCTGCGAAAGCCTGCGGATGCTAAGAGAAGACTACGGATTCCTCGGATATATCCACGCAAAAATTATTCCGGGCGCAAGTCCGGAATTGGTTCACCGCATCGGCATGCTGGCAGACCGCGTAAGCGTAAACATTGAACTGCCCACTAGGGAAAGTCTCGCGAAGCTTGCTCCCCAGAAGAAAGCCGAAGGCATCCTGAACCCAATGCGCCAGATTACGGATACTATGGAAGAACAGCACGCCCTTATCGGCGCAGGCAACAAGTATTCCAAATATAGATACAGGCCCAGCCAGATTGCCCAGCCCATGGTGCAGGAAATCGGCGAAGGCCCCGGAAATCTGGTTAAAAAGACCGGCAAAAGCGGATACAACGCAGATATAAACTACGGAGCTTATTCCACGGACAAGATTATATTCCGCGGAGCAGGCCAGGGGCTCACCCAGAGGCAGATAGACGCGAAGATGGCTATTAAGGACGACAGGTTCGCTCCGGCAGGCCAGACGACCCAGCTTATGGTCGGCGCGTCCGGCGAAAGCGACAGGCAGATTCTGGCCCTGTCCCACGCCATGTATTCCAAATTTTATATGCGCAGAGTCTATTTCTCCGCATATATTCCCCTGCTGGAATCTCCCCTGCTGCCCAAGGTCGGCACGACCGTGCCGCTCACAAGAGAGCACAGGCTTTACCAGGCGGATTGGCTCATGCGGTTCTACGGCTTCGAAGCCGGCGAAATCCTGGAAGAAGACAACCCCTTCCTCGATCTGGAGCTGGATCCGAAGGTGTCCTGGGCGCTGCGCCACCTGGAGTATTTCCCCATGGAAATCAACAGGGCTTCTCCGGAAGAAATCCTGCGAATCCCCGGCATCGGAAACATCTCCGCAAACCGCATCGTAAGGCAGAGACGCTATTCATCGCTTACATACGATGATTTAAAACGCATGGGCGTCGTGCTAAAAAGAGCTAAATACTTCATTACTATAAACGGCAAATACTACGGACAGGGAGTTAAGCAGGAGAATCTGCGCGAGCACATGATCCTCCAGTCCGGAGGCATCCAGATGGACATGTTTGCGCCCCAGGGCGGCCTGGCAGCCATTCCGGAAGCGCCGAAAGCATCCATACTTCCAAAGAGAACAACGCCGCCCACCCTAATCGGCGCGGACGGCACGGATTTAATAACTTAGCATGCACTACATTTACGACGGCAGCTTCGACGGGCTTTTAACGGTCTGCTACGAACACGCCTACAGAGAAAAAGCGACGGAAATATCGGTAGATTCCCCGGACCTGCAGCTTTCGCTGGGGGGTCAGTTCAGGGTGGAAACAGATCTGGTAAAGTCGGAAAAAGTGGCAGATGCGCTGGAAACAAAGGTTTCCAAGCAGGCCATGCGCAGAGCGTACAGAGCTTTCCTTACAAAGGAAGAAGGCAAGGACATGGATGTGCTCACCTACATTTTCTATGCTTTTAAGAAAGGCCCTTCCGTAGACAGCCTCCACGGAGACCCGATTGTGCGCCGCATAGATCTGCTCAACCACAAGGTTTCCTGGGAAGTGGAAAGATTCCTCGGAATCTTAAGGTTCGGCATAGTAACAGGCGACGATGGCAGGGAAATTATGTACGCAGCCTTCGCGCCCAACTGCGACATACTGCAGTCCATAATGCCCCATTTCCTCAACAGATTCAGAAGAGA
>JAKSSQ010000151.1 GCA_024403005.1 Clostridia bacterium
TAATTGTAATGACTGGCAAGGGCAGGGAGGAGTACATGCACCGCGGCAATGCCTACGAGCCCATCGAAAGCGACTCTTCCATGGCGGAAAAATATCTGGCCATGCGAGGATAATAAAACTAAATAGCAGGTAAAAAAACACCCCGGATTTTTGTCCGGGGTGTTGTGTTTCTGTGAATTCTAATGGCAGGGACCTTATTTAAATCTATTCCGCATCGGGAATAATAGCCACTGCATCGCCGGTAGCGACGATTTTGCCGTCCTTCTTTGCCTGGCGGACGTAATCGACCTTTTCTTCCTGGGGAATGCCTTCCAGCATGTTCCATTCATCTAAAAGTTCCACGATTTCTCCCGGGCCGAAGGCGTCGGACATAACGTAGAAGAAGGGCTTTTCGTCGCAGAGTATGTCGTACTTTACGTGGAAGCCCAGGCCGTTGCCCTGGCCGATCATTGTGGATGCTGCATTGCAGGCTGCTTCGAAATCGGCATAATAGCCCACGGTTCTCTTCTGGCCGCTTCTGGAAGCGACTACTGCGAATCTTGCGTTATTAGTCATTTTTAATCCTTTCTGTCTGCAAAACTGTTATAATTCGATCTTTTCGAAATCTCCAAGGCCGTAAGCCATTTCTTCCGGCATTAATTCGGGGAACATGGAGAGGCTCAGTTCGTGGTTGGAAAGTCCCATTTTCCCGGCTCTGAGCTCCGTAAAAGCTTCCAGCATGGTGCAAGGCTTGCCGTCCATAAGGGTGCCTGCGCTCTTGTGAAGCCAATTCCTGAGCTTATAGAGCTCTACGGTGTAATCTGCTCTTGCCTGAGCCTTGTCCAGATCTTCTGCCAGGAGCATTAAGCGCTGCTGCATTGTGCTCAGCGCTTCTGCAACGTCTTCGCCGCCGCTTTCCGGAAGGGAATCGGTGAGTTCTTTTATGAAATTCTCTGCAAAATCGCCGGCTGTCTCGGGTTCAACGGCGGAAAGTACATCTGCAAATGCGTTTTCTTCGATGAATTCCTCCATTTCCATGAGATCTGCCAGCTGTTCGAAATAGCCCAGATCTGCCGGGGTTTCCATGTCGAGTGCTTCGTATAGTTCTTTTAATGTCATTATCAATCTCCGCTGCCTCTGATTTCTTTGATTTTTATGCGTTTAAGGCAGTTCCTTTGCTTAAAATTATACCACTTGTCTTTATAATATGGTATAATTATCTGATTAATTTTGCCCTTTTAAAGGAGAACATCATGAGCAGAGAAAGAAAAGACGTAGAACTTAAATACAAGTGGAACCTGGAAGCCATGTATGCAGACAGATCTGCCTGCGAAGCAGACCTCCAGAAGTGCCTGGAAATGGCTGAACGCTTCCAGGAATACAAGGGAAGTCTGGACCTTGGCCCGGTAACTTTCCTCTCGGCTCTTAAAGATAAAGACTCAATCTACAGAAAGCTTACAAAGGCTTACTGCTATGCACACCAGTATAAGGACCAGGACAGCAGCAATCCCGACAGCCAGTCCCTCGCAGACAAGGCAGTTATGATTATCTCCAGAGTGAGCGAATCCATGAGCTTCCTCGTTCCGGAAATCGCAGCTCTGCCCGAAGAAACCTTAATCCGCTGGGCAGAAACAGACCCGACAATCGGTGTTTACAGACACTATATTGACGAAATCATCAGAAGCAAGAAGCACATTCTTCCTCCCGAACAGGAAAAGCTGCTGGCTCAGCTTTCTGAAACAGAAGGCGCAATGCACGATGCATTCTCCATGCTCACCAATGCGGACTTCAAGTTTGCTGAAATTACAGACGAAAAGGGCAATAAAGCTCCATTAACACAGGGAACCTACGGCCTCTACCTGGAAAGCAGAGACCGCAATGTAAGAAAGCAGGCTTACGAAGCTCTCTACGACAAGTTCGGTGAGTTCAAGAACACCATCGGAACACTTTATATAAACAGCGTTCGCCAGGACGTAAACATGGCAAGAATCCGCGGCTACGAATCCGCTCTGGATGCAGCCATGTTCGGCGACAACGTGTCCAAGGACGTTTACAACAACCTCATCGATGCAGTAAACAAGCATCTTCCCGCACTCCACAGATACGTTAAGCTTCGCAAGAAGCTCCTCGGCCTGGAAGACCTCAAGATGTACGACATGTACGTATCCATCCTGGACATGCCCGAAGTTAAGGTAAGCTACGAACAGGCTCAGGAAATCGTGGACGAAGCTCTGGTTCCTCTCGGCGAAGAATACAGAAGCATCGTAAAGACAGCTTACGAAGAAAGATGGATCGATGTCTACGAAAACCCCGGAAAGAGAAGCGGTGCTTACTCTTCCGGCGCTTACGACACAATGCCCTATATCCTCATGAATTACGACAATACGCTCAACTCCGTATTCACATTGATTCACGAAATGGGCCACTCCATGCAGTCCTATTATTCCAACAAGAACCAGGAATACATAAACGCAGATTACCCGATCTTTACTGCAGAAGTTGCAAGCACGGTTAACGAAAGCCTTCTGTACAGACATTTAATAAACAAGGCAGATAACAACCTGGAAAAGGCTTATCTTATAAACAAATATCTGGATGGTTTCAAGGGAACCCTGTTCCGCCAGACTCAGTTTGCAGAGTTCGAAAAGGCAGTCCACGAAGCAGTGGAAGCAGGGGATGCACCCACAAGCGAATCCCTCAGCCAGCTCTACAGAGAACTCAACGCCAAGTACTACGGCGATGCAGTGGAAACAGACGACAATATCGCAATCGAATGGTCCAGAATTCCGCACTTCTACAGCGCATTCTACGTTTACCAGTATGCGACGGGTCACTCCGCAGCAACCGCAATTTCCTCCGCGATTTTAAACGGTGAACCCAATGCAGTTGAAAACTACCTTAAGTTCCTTAAGTCCGGCGGAAGCGACTACCCCGTGGAACTGCTTAAGCTGGCAGGCGTGGACATGTCCACAACAGAACCTGTGGAAGCTGCTTTAAACACTTTCGAAGCACTTCTTTCCCAGCTGGAAGAACTGGTAAGCACTCTGGCATAAAGGACCGCGGCGCACCGGCGCCGGAAAAGTATGAAGAACATCTTTATTTACACAAATAAATCCGAAGCTTCGGAAAGCTGCGCAAGAGACCTGGCAGAAAAGCTTAAAGCCGAGAACTTTACGGTTCAGAGCGAATTCAGCGATTCCACCGAGTTTGTCTGCGTTGTCGGCGGCGACGGCACTTTAATGCACGCCATGCGCGACTGCGGCTATCCTGCGACTCCTTTTGTCGGCATAAACACCGGCCATCTGGGGTTCTACCAGGAATTCCACCCGCAGGATCTGGACGAGCTGGTCGGAATTATAATCTCCGGAGACTACAACGTGCAGTCTCACAGGCTCCTTACTGCAGATGTTAAGCTGGCAGGCGGAGACGTCCGCAGCTACCAGGCCCTTACAGACGTAGTATTCCGCGGAAGCATGTCCAAGGTTACGCACCTGAGGCTTGCCATCGGAGACAGCTTTATCGAAAACTTCTCCGGCGACGGAATTATCGTAGCTTCCTCTGCAGGAAGCACCGCATACAACTACTCTCTAGGCGGCAGTATTGTAGACCCGAGAGTAAGCCTGCTGCAGATTACGCCCATAGCTCCCATGAACAACAAGACTTTCAGAAGCTTTACTTCCAGTCTTCTGGTTCCGCCGGGGCTGGACGTGCACATCTACCCGGAGGCAGGCTTCACAAAGAGCGGTTACCTTATCGTGGACGGAGAAGAATACTTCTTCGAAGACGTGGAAGATGTGGCAATCGACCTTTCGGAGCAGACAGTAAACATCGTACGCCTTGCAGGCTACGACTTCTGGGCTAAAGTAAAGTCCAAATTCCTTTAACAGATTACTTCAGCGAATATATGAGCGAAGACATAAACTATATTCTCACAACAGAAGACGAGGGCCTTTACATAAAGGAAATCCTCCAGAGGCGCTTCGATTTTTCCTCGAGGCTCATGCGAAAGATTAAGGTCTCCGGAAACATTATCCTCAACGGCATGCCGGCAAGGCTGCGCGATAAGGGGATTCCGGGAGATTCGCTTCTCGTAAGCTTCCCGGAAGAAACCAGCTATTTTGAGCCGGAAAACATCCCTCTGGACGTGGTTTACGAGGATAAAGACCTGCTTATCGTGAATAAGCAGCCCTGGCTGGTGGTTCACCCGACGAAGAATTACCAGAGCGGAACCCTGGCAAACGCCCTTGCCTGGAAGTTAAAAGAAGAGAATGTTAACTATAAAATACGTTTTGTAAACCGCCTGGACAGGGATACTTCCGGCCTGGTAATCGTGGCTAAGAATGCCCACTGCCAGGACTTTCTCTCCGCAGAAAGCGAAAAGAACAGGACGGTTAAGAAATATAAAGCCATCGTCCACGGCATAGTGGAAAAAGATCTTGTAATCGATGAGCCAATCGATAAAGACCCGAACCACAAAGCCCGCAGGATGGTGCGGCCGGACGGATATCCGTCGGTCACCAGGTG
>JAKSSQ010000152.1 GCA_024403005.1 Clostridia bacterium
GCAATCCAGTAAAGAATCGTTATTGCGGAGGCCATAATAATGCGGGAAGAGATTGCAAAGCCCAGTGCATTGGGGTCAGCCTCGAAACCGGGAGCATTGCAGGCCCCTGCCCCGATTACAGCCGCCGCCAGAAGCATGGAGCTGAGCGTTACCGCCGCCTTGTACTGCCTGTAGGGCAGCGGATTCTGCACGTCGTATTTTAAATATTTGCCGCGGTAAACGTAGTCGCCGGCGGCGTTTCTTATAAAATTATCCTGTTTCTTTTTGCTCATATGCTAAATTCCGTAGATGTCGCGGCACTTTGCTTCCAGGTAGTCCAGGTAGACATTGGGGTCAAAGGCTTCGCCCAGGACGCGATCCAGAAGCTGCCTGGGAGTGTAGAGCTCGCCGTGCGGCCAGATCTGCTCGCCCAGCCACTTGTTGATTTTTGAAAAATCGCCGATTTCAGCGTTTTTTTCCACATCGATGGCATCTTTACCCATTCGACGCAAAAACTGCGCTCCATAGGCGCTTCCGAGGGCGTAGGAGGGAAAGTATCCGATGGCTCCACCGCTCCAGTGAGTATCCTGCAGCACTCCGCGCTTGTCGTCCGGTACATCCACGCCTAAATACTCCTTGTAGAGCCTGTTCCACTCTGCCGGGAGGTCGTGCACGGAAAGCTCGCCTGCCATTACCCTCTTTTCCAGCTCGTAGCGGATTAAGATGTGCAGGCTGTAAGTTACTTCGTCCGCTTCGGTGCGGATTAAGGACGGTTCTACAGCGTTGACTGCCTTGTAGAAATCTTCAGCACTTACGTTTTCGAACTGCTCGGGGAAGAGTTCCTTAAAGACCGGCAGAATGCACTTGCAGAACGCCTTGCTGCGTCCGATTATGTTTTCGTAGAAGCGGCTCTGGGATTCGTGGATGCCCATGGATATGCCGCCATCCAGCACGGTATAAGCCAGGTCTTCTGCAGAGCCTGCGTCGTAGAGCGCGTGGCCGCCCTCGTGGATTACGGAGTACATGGACGAAACCGCGTTGTCTTCGTAGTAGTGCGTGGTAATTCGTACGTCGTGGTGTGACCCGATGCTCGTGGTAAACGGATGCTCCGTCTCTGCCAGGCCGATGTGGTTCTTATCCAGACCTTCGATGTCCATGATTCTTTCGGAGAGGATTCTCTGCTTTTCCACCGGGAAGTTTCCGAAGAGAATGGATTTGTCGGGAAGCTTTCCTGTCTGGGCAGCTTCGGGGCCTTCGCCGCTGCAGCTCTTTGCAGTAACTTCCCCTATTTTCTTAATTAACGGCACCAGTCTGCTGCGCAGAGCTTCGAAGAATTCGTCGCAGGTCTTCTTGTCCAGACCTTCTTCGTATTCGTTCAGCCAGTAGTCGTAGGGGTCCATTTCCGGAGCGATGTAGCCTGCAAATTTAATGTTCGTGTCGAAAACCTGTTTAAGGTAGGGCTCGAACATTGCAAAGTCGTTCTTTTCCTTAGCTGTGTGCCAGACGTCTTCTGCAGTTACCAGCAGGTCCTGGTAAGCTACGTATTCGTCCCTGGGAATCTTTGCGGTGCTGCGGATGTCCTTGAGCAGCAGGTAGACCATTCTCTGCTCTTTTTCGCTGAGTTCGTCCTTCCTGGAGTCCAGATATTCCAGAAGATCTACAGTTTCCCTGCAGGTGCAGAGCTTGTAGCTCTCTTCGCTTAAGACAGACATGCTAACAGCTCTGTTTTCCGCCGTTCCTTTGGGTGCTGTGGTTGCACCGTCGAAATATATTATTTCCTGAGCGTGGTTATATGCGCTCATCTTGCGCTGCAGAGCAGCCAGGTCTTTTCTTGCTTTTTCCAGATTCATGCTTTCTTCCTGTGTTCTTTCGTGCATTAATGCGCCGCGGCTTTAATGCTTTTATGTTTCTATGCTTTGGTGCTGCCGGGCCTGCGGCCCGGATATATAAAAAAGCCGGTGCGCAGCACCGGCATCCAATTGCTGTGTTTTAAAACTGAGTTTAACGGCTTTAGTCTTTATAGTAAACGATATTAAATACTTTTACCGGTTTGTCGCCCTTGTTTGCATATACATGGGACTGGTCTGCTGCAAACATTGCCGAGCAGTCCGCCTGGACTTCGTAGATGCTTCCACCGGCCGTTAAAGTAAGGCAGCCTTCCGTAACCATTACGAATTCCTGAGTGCCTTCCTTGTGGGCTTCCGAGCGGGATTCCCCCTTCGGGTCCAGTTCGAAGTAAAACGTATCAAAAGTTCTGTCCTTATCCAGCAGGAAAAGCGGATAGAGTCTGAACCCCTTCGCATCCGTCTCCATCGGATCGTTTGCCTTGTTTTCGATAATTACGGCTTCGCTGGTGGATTCGCTCATGAGCGAGTTGAACGAAACCTTAAGCCCTGTGCTTATCTTCCAGAGAGTCGCAACGGACAGGCCGCTTTCGCCGCGCTCAATCTGGCCGAGCATGGATTTGCTCACGCCGGTCATCTCCGCCATGTCGTCCAGGGTGATCCCCCTCTTTTTGCGCAGCTCTCTCAGGTTGGAAGCTATAAGTGCGTTTAAATTGTCTGCGTCTTTATGCATAATCCCCTCCTACATACATCCTGTTAAGATTTTAACATATATGGGGAGTTGGTTCAAGCGGAGCGAAAATCGCTAATCCCAGCTCAGGAGCGTGTCTGTCCAGTGATCTTCGAATACGAAGTACTCGCCTTTGTAGTACTTGTAATCGAGGGAGCTTTCTGCGTACTGGTTGCACTTGTCGAGGCTTGCGATAAGGTTTCCTGCATACTGCATGCCTTCTGCATCGTAAACCGTTATGCGGAGATTTGCAGTGTAGTCTCTGGTGATTACGCCGGGGCCGTAAAACTAATCGTCTTCGAATTCAAAAACGTTCCAGTTGGAGCAGGCGAGCCTCTATCCATCGAATACGATGCTGTGCAGGTATACGTAAAGCCATGCAAAGCTGTCTGCGGAGTTTTCGTCGGAATAGTCCATGGGGATGCAGATGCGTTCTTCGTAAACGCCGCTGCCCGGATCGTAGTATACGTGCAGAGTTCCCTCGTCTTCTGTGCTGTCATCTTCTATGCAGACGATAAAGTTGTCTTCGCTTTTAACTATGCACCATTCATTTTCATCGGCCGGGCCTATGTCTGTAACCTGGAGACATTCAAAGCTTTCCGTGTCGATAATGGTAAGGCGGAACATCTTGTCCTTGTCCAGAGTTACCATGCGAAGCAGCTTGCCGTCCTTATCCAGACTTATGTCCATAACGGTGCTTTCTTCGTCCAGAGGATATACATTTGCAAGCTTATCCGGGAAGATTTCAGTCTTCTGGACTTTGTAGCCCTTGCCGCTTTCTTCCGTGTTTTTGAACGGCAGGCAGTAAATTCCGTAGCCGCCGGGAATTAAGGAGCAGTCTACAGTATTGTCTTTATTTGTGCGGTTGGAGAACCAGAAGAGGCACTTATCCTCTGTGCAGACTCCTTCTGTGTAGAGATAAAAGGAATCTGTGCTATCCTTGGAACCCGTATTGTAGCTGTCGAAATAGCCGTCGAAAATTACGGTTTCGTCTTCGAGAACCGGAATTCGGAAGAATTCGTTTATGGCCAGAGCCGTTTCCAGCTCGCCGGCGTAGGGTTCTGCAGCTTCCTTTTCCTTAATGGCCTGGAGTTCTTCCGGGTCGAAATAAAGGATATCTATGCTGTAAAACAGGCCGGGCAGGTCTACGGTGCCGTAAATCGGATAATAATCCACAAAGTCCTTAAGCTTTATTTCTGTATGGATTTCTTCTTCCGGATCTTTTCCTTCGAAAATTTTGTCTATCCATCCGTCATTGCTGCGGTCCAGAGCGTACATCGGGTCGCTGAACATCTGCACACCGCTGTAGGACTAGCCTGCATAACCTTCGTTTCTGCTCTCCCCGCAGAGGTCCATGCTCTGGTACACTCCGCCTTGAAGCCTGTGGAACTCAGTTGTCCACGCGGGGCGGACCTCTCCACCGGTCTTTTCGTAGTGCACATCGCTCTTCCAGCAGAGCCTGCGGCCGTACTGAAGCCATGTGCGCACATTCAGGCCCTCGAGCACATTGGGGTCACCGAAAACAGTTTCCTGAGTATATTCGATATTGTCTTTCGCCGGAGACACAGATGCAAAGGCTGCACCTATGCACAGCACTGCTGCTGCAAAAAGCGCCAGCGCCGCTGCTAAACTTCTGCGCATAATTACTCCTCTTCTGCAAGGCCGGACAGCGCATTAAATACGCGGTCGGCTCTGTAGTTGTAGCTGCTCTTTACGAAATCCACCAGGCTTGTACCCTTTTCGTCCAGTTCTTCCATGCTGCAGTCTGCCAGGATTCTACCCCGGTTAAGCAGTACTGCGCGGCTTATAAAGCCGGAGACTTCTTCGATAAGATGTGTGGAAAGGAAGATGGTTTCCGTGGGTTCAAGGATGCCCAGGAGTACCTTGTAGAAATCTTCT
>JAKSSQ010000153.1 GCA_024403005.1 Clostridia bacterium
ACAACGTAGTGCAGGTTGAATCGGGCGAGCTGCGGATTCTGGATAAGGACATACCGCTCCGTATGTACTACACCGACTGGTGCCAGATACTGCTCGACCGCATCCATCCCGTGGATAAGGACGACTTCATAAAGGAATTCAATGCCAAAGCTCTGTCGGAAGCATTGAGTTCACCGGGAAAATCCTTTACAGGAACCTATATCTTCGCAGAACCGGAAGTTCTGGAAAAGGAAGACGGCGAATGCACAATTTTCGAAATTCGTGCAGATGCGATTCCTTCTCCCGGAGAAGCCCTCAATACCAGATGCATAATCTTCGTTAAGGAAGTCGAAAAGAAGCCCATCCGCAAGGTTAAAGGCAAGAAGAGCGACGAAGAATTAAAGCAGTTTATCGACTGGAACAACGTTCGTATGTCCAAGCTGTTCGGTGGGTCATCGCCCATGTTCTTCGAATACGACACCGTAAACGATACGATGCAGTATCATTACGGAAAAGAAGACGAAGAAGTAAAAGTACTGGAAAATTACATTAAAAACATCGAAACCCGTAGCGACTGGACCATTTTCCACTCGGATGTTAACGAACTCAGAAATGGCCTGGCCCTGGCAAAAGACGGCAGAATTGCCGAAGGCAAGATCCGCTACAGAGCAGACGGCGGCAAGGGCAAGAAGTTCCACATCCACAAGTTCGCCATAGCTCCCATGGATGAAACCGTTCCTGCAAAGTTGGTTGTAGGTCTCCTTACAGACGTAGATGCGGAAGAAAAAACTCTGGCAAGCAAGAAAGAAATTTCTGCCCAGATTTCCGAGCTTATTTCCGATTCCTACGAAGGAATCTACGAAATCGACCTGGATAAGGACCTCATCTTTAAGATTACAAAGGATGCAGACGGTTCCTTCGTTAAGTCAGAAACCGCAGCAAAGTATTCCGATTTCATAAAGAAGGTTACAAGCGGCTCCGTAGTTAAGGACGAATACAAGAGCGTATATAAAGATCTTTCCAGCAAGAGTTTCCTGGAAAGAAAGACTCTCGCAGGCAACTACGACGTAGACGTACAGCTCCGCCTGCCCGGACACATGGACTACGAATGGTATCAGGAAACCATCTGCAAGCTGGAAGGCGTAAGCAGATATCTGCGTTTCCTGCGCAATACCAACGAAATTCAGTCTGTCCGCCAGAAGGAAACAGACATGGCCGAAGCTCTGCGCTACATGCAGTACAACGACCAGATGCTCTCCACAATGGCTTCTCTCGTAGAATTCCGTAACGTGGAAGCAGGTCCCCACATCGACCACGTATGCTCCCTTACAAGCATGCTTCTGGAAGAAGTAATGCGAATCTACCCGGACTACAACATTACTAAGGCCGGCATAAGGCTCTACGGAAGAGCTGCAACCATGCACGATATCGGTAAGATTACCGTTCCCGACAGCATACTTAACAAGCCCGGCAAGCTGGACGAAGAAGAGTGGAAGGTAATGATGAACCACACCGTTAACGGTGCGAAGATTATCGAAGGCCTGAGCCTCCCCGGCCAGCAGGATCTGGTCGACTGCTGCCGCGACGTAGCTCTCCACCACCACGAACGCTACGACGGCAAGGGCTACCCGGAAGGCCTGGTAGGCGATGCAAACAACATTTACGTACAGGCTGTAGGCCTTGCAGACGTATACGACGCACTGGTAAGCGTGCGCTGCTACAAGGGCGGCCTTTCCCACGACGACGCCGACCGCATGATTATGGAAGGCGAATGCGGTGCGTTCAACCCCAAATTACTGGAATGTTTCAGCAGAATAAGCACAAAAATGCGTGCTTTATACATAGAAGAGGAATAATAGATGGCAGCTATAAACATCCCTGCAGGTACAAGGCTTGCAATCGCGTATGCTCCGGAGCCCGGCAAAGACCCGGATTTTACAATGAATGCGAGCTTCTTCAAGGCTCTTGATGAATCTGCATTTCTGCTCTCCGTGCCCTTAAAGAACGGCAAAGCCGTGGAAGTGGACGAAACGCAGAAGCTTTTACTTAAATATACTATGGGCAGTGAAGCCATGATTATCGCAGCTTACTGCGACGACGTGGTAAAACAGGGCGTGCGCAAGTACTGGAAGATGCGCAGAGTTTCCGAGCAGCGCCAGTTCTTTAAGCGTGCAGACGAACGTTATAAAGTAACCATCCACGCAGCTTACAAGCAGCCCACATGGGCTCCTAAGGAAGACGGCACTATTCCAACAGAAGACGCCATGACCCTGGACATTTCCGCCGGCGGTGCAGCTATCTTCTTAAGCACCCGCTTCGACGTAGGCGAGGTTATCCTCATGGATCTGCCCAAAATCGGCGCAGCAGAGGCAGGCGAAAAGATTTCGGACGTGGTTTCCGCCATCTGCTGGTACAGAGATGCCCCCAAGGGCAGCCCCTACAGGTTCATCTGCGGCGTACAATTCCGCTTCGCAGGCGATATCGAAAGAAACCGCATGAACCAATACATCCTCAACATTAAAGACGTTTATAAACTCTAGTTTTACGGATAGAAACGATGACAGATTTCGAAAAGAACGGTCTGGACGAGTCTTTTGACCCACTGGCAGGTCTCACAGGAGAACCTGCGGATTTGTCCGGAGCAGGAGCTCCGGCCGGTGGGCCCGCATCTCCGGAAGACCGCCCGGTAAAAAAGAGAATAAAGAAAGAAAAGCCGGCTAAGGAAAAAGCCAGGAAATCCAAGGCTTCCAAAGGCGCAGAAGACGGCGCTCCAAAAGAAAAGAAGAAGCTTTTCGGCAAAAAGAAGAAGGAAAAGTCTTCCATAGTAAGAGTAGAAGACCTGGATGGCGACTACGAAGCAGACGTGGACGATGTAATCTCCATGTACATGCCCAGAAGAAGGACCAAGCTGCTCGCTCAGGCCCTGCTTCGTCTGGACAAGATGCGCATGCTTCTGCTTATTGCGACTTTAATCGTTGCAATCCTGTTTATTATGTCCTTCATGCAGGAAAAGATGGGCAACTTTACCATCAACCTGGACAGACTCGAGCTGTTCCGCAAGGGCGTTGCCATGGACTACGACCCCAATTTCTCCAGGCCCACCGCAAGACTTACGGCTTCTCCGGTAGAAGACGCTACGAATATTACGATTACCGATATTCCCAGCGACGTCGACCAGATCGACGGTGACCACAACGGCAGAAACTACATGGCGTATACCTACTACGTTAGAAATGCCGGCAAGGAAGACGTTGCATACACAGCTTCCGTAGTACTCGCTTCCAGCGCCAAGTCCGCAGAAGACGCCGTGCGCGTAGCTGTATGGCGCAACGGAGAACGCACGATCTACGCTGAACCCTCGGCAGACGGTACGCCGGAAGACGGCTGCGAAAACTTCTACGCTCCCAATATTGCCTGCAGATTCGTGGAAGAAAACTTCCAGGTAGGCAATGTAGACAAGTACACCATAGTAATCTGGCTGGAAGGGGAAGACCCGGAATGCGTGGATGCTATCGTAGGCGGAAGCGTTGAATTCGCCATGAAGATCGAGGCTTACAACGAAGACGAAACCACACTGCTGTGGAAATACATTAGCGATATTATCGATACTATTACCGGTGACAAGCCAATCAGCGCTGCCGGTACAGAGAGTCCGGACTTCCAGAAGTACGAAACAGTAACCTGGGATACAAGACGAAATCAGTAAAATTGTATATTGGGCTGCAGAATTTTTTGAAAAAATTGTTCTGCAGCCATATTTTTTTGAAATTTTTTGTTGACACGTAAGTATTGCGGTCTTAAAATTATTGTATCTATTAGTACCAAAGGCAAACTCGGGGCGACCCGGGGACGCAAAACTATAGGGGCTGCTCGTGCAGCCAGCCAGTTACCGTTTTTCCTTCGTAAAGGATAAGAAAAAGGCAAAACCGGGGCAACCCGGCGACGCAAAGCTATAGGGGCTGCGAAGGCAGCCAGCCAGTTACCTGCTTCATTCTTTCTATAATCAGAAGGTCTAAAGCGGTTTTTTTATTACTTAGCCCAGAAGAATACGGAAAACCCTATTGAGAGATTAGATCCTCACCGGAAAGGTGCGGAATTACTCTTCTCAACCGGGCCCGGTGAGAGTGTAATCTGTCAACAGGCATAACCGGAATCCGATGGGCAGTTGACAAGGAGGTAAAATTTATGTCAACAAAGGCTTTAAAGAGAGAACTTGCTGCAGCAATCGCAATGCTGCTCGTAGCAATGATCGCTCTCAGCGGATCCACATATGCATGGTTCGCAAGCAATAACAAGGTACAGGCTGAAGATATGACTATTACAGCTATGTCCGACGCTGCATTCCTTGAAATTACAGTAGCAGATAAGGCATTTACCGGCAGCCAGACTCAGATTTCTGCAAAGGTTGCAGAACCTACAACAACTGACAGTGCACTCTATCCTGTAAC
>JAKSSQ010000154.1 GCA_024403005.1 Clostridia bacterium
ATCTGCGCATTCTGCTTCTGCTTCCACATTCTGTGCTGCGACCATTTCGTTCAGCTGGGCAATCCTATTAAGATTTCCTGCCTGCAGTTTGCTACGGTAGCAGTGCTTTCCTGGATTTGCGCTTTCCTTACGGAAACTCCCACAATAAGCGGAATTACCCAGGCTGCAATACCTATTCTTTACTGCGGCATTATGTCTGCAGGCGTAGGCTACACTCTGCAGATTGTGGCTCAGAAGTTCACTGATCCTACCATCGCATCCCTTCTTATGAGCCTCGAATCTGTATTCGCGGTAATTGCAGGTGCAATACTTTTAAACGAAAAGATGAGCACAAGAGAACTCCTCGGCTGCATAATCATGTTTGTTGCTATCGTTATGGTTCAGATTCCTCTTCCCGAAAAAAAGAAGGAATAGAAGGACTAATTTAATGAATTTTATTCTAGTACGTCACCCGGAAACGCTGGCACTGAAAAATAAAATTATATATGGGGTCACCGAAAGCGACCTTACCCCGGAAGGGTACGCAAGCATACCCTGGGCAGCAGAAAAGCTGGCAAAAACAGACCTTGCTGCAATTTACAGCAGTCCTCTGTCCAGAGCATATAAGCTGGCGCAGGGAATCTGCGAAAAGCACCCCGGCATGGACATAGTAAGTGACGAACGCATTATCGAAATGCACTGCGGCATCTACGAACAGATGACCTTCGAAGAAGCCCGCATGATGGAAGGGGACGACGCCCAGCAGTACCTTATGGAATTCGGATTCCATCGCCCCATCGGAGGTGAAAACTTCGAAGACGTTAAGGTTAGGACCAAGCCTTTCCTGGACGAAATTATCGCAAAAGCGGACGAATATGGCGACAAACCCGTAATTATCGTATCCCACGCCATGGTTATGCGCGCTCTCGTGAGCCACTTAACCTGCTTCGGCGTAAACGACATGTGGCACGTTCACATCGAACCCACAGCAATCTTATCTCTCGACTATAACCCGGCAGCACAATTCGGCAGAATCATCGGCTTCGTGAACCCGGGTTCAGAAATATAGCACCGGACCCGTACCCATTTGTGCGGGAAGGAGGAAAACAATGAAAGACAACAGCAAAACATTTTACATCTCAACACCGATTTATTATCCCAGCGATAATCTCCACATCGGACATACCTACTGCACAGTAATGGCAGACGCTATGGCCAGATTCACGAGACTCCAGGGATTCGAGGTAATGTTCCTGACAGGTACAGACGAACACGGCCAGAAAATTCAGAAGAAGGCCGATGCAAAGGGCGTTACACCTCAGGAATACGTAGATAACGTAGTAGCAGGCATCCAGAAGCTCTGGGCTACAATGGAAATCTCCTACGACGACTTCATCCGTACAACTCAGCCCCGCCACA
Source organism: Clostridia bacterium (assembly GCA_024403005.1). Lineage (GTDB taxonomy): Bacteria > Bacillota > Clostridia > Peptostreptococcales > Anaerovoracaceae > RUG11894. Next base: position 1,399 of record JAKSSQ010000154.1, read on the forward strand.
AGAAGAGAGTTCAGGAAATCTTCAAGCGCATCTACGAAAAGGGCGACATCTACAAGAGCGAATACGAAGGCTGGTACTGCACAGACTGCGAAGCTTTCTGGACAGACACACAGTGCCCCGACGGCATCTGCCCCGACTGCGGAAGACCCATCGGAAGAGCTAAGGAAGAAGCATATTTCTTCAGACTTTCCAAATACGCAGACAGACTTAAGGAACTGTTCACAACAACAGATTTCCTCCAGCCCCAGACAAGAGTTAACGAAATGCTCGCCTTCATCGACCAGGGCCTGGAAGACCTCTGCATCTCCAGAAGCAGCTTCGACTGGGGCATTCAGGTACCCATCGACGAAAAGCATGTAATCTACGTATGGCTGGATGCTCTCAGCAACTACATTACAGCTCTGGGCTACCCCGAACTTCCCGGCGAAAGCTCCGAAAAGTACGAAAAGTACTGGCCGGTTAACTACCACCTGGTAGGCAAGGAAATCGTAAGATTCCACTCCATCATCTGGCCCGCAATGCTCATGAGCATGGAAGAACCCCTTCCCCAGCACGTACTCGGACACGGATGGCTCCTCATCGACGGCGGCAAGATGTCCAAGTCCAAGGGCAACGTAGTTGACCCCGTAATGCTCATCGAACGCTACGGAGTAGACGCTCTCAAGTACTTCCTGCTCAGAGAATACACATTTGGTCAGGACGGCCAGTTCACAAACGAAGTAATGCTCAACCGCATGAACTACGACCTGGCAAACGACCTGGGCAACCTGGTTTCCAGAACCACATCCATGATCGAAAAGTACTGCGGCGGCATCGTTCCCGGCCCTGGCAAGGAAGAAGGCCCCGACGCAGAACTCAAGGCTATGGCAGTAGAATGCTACAAGAAGGTAGAAGAAGCCATGGATAAGTTCCAGTTCCACATCGCACTGGAAGAAATCTGGACAGTAATTCGCAGAACAAATAAATATATCGACGAAACATCCCCGTGGGTTCTCGCAAAGGACCCCGCAAATGCAAAGAGACTGGATACAGTAATGCACAACCTCGCAGACTCCCTGAGAGTCGTAAGCGTTCTCATCTATCCCTTCATGCATACAACATCCTCGAAGATCCGCGAACAGCTGGGTCTCGGCGAAGAAGCTCCCGTCTGGAACGAAGTTACATTCTTCGACATGATGAACGGACAGGTTGCTCACAAGGGCGAAGCCATCTTCCCCAGAATGGACGTTAAGAAGGAACTGGAGGAGCTGGAAGCTATCAGAGCCGCAGCAGTTGCAGCAGCTAACCCCGCTCCCGAAAAGGAAGAACCCGAAGAAGTGTATGAACCCATCAAGCCGCTCATCGAATTCGACGACTTCGATAAGGTGGACTTAAGAGCCGGCACCATCGTAAAGGCTGAACGCCACCCCAAGGCAGACAAGCTCCTGGTATTCCAGGTAGATCTGGGCTTCGAAACAAGACAGATCATCTCCGGTGTTGCAGGAAGCTACAGCCCCGAAGAATGCGTTGGCAAGCACGTTATCGCAGTTGTAAACCTCAAGCCCAGAATGCTCAGAGGACTCGAATCCAACGGAATGCTCTGCTTCGCCTGCGACGACGCAGAAGGCAAGTTCACTTTCGCCGGAGCAGAAGCAAAGAACGGTCTCGTAATCGGTTAATTTAAGAAAAGGTCAGATATGCGTTTATTCGATTCACATTGCCACATATCCGACGAAGCATTTGACGAAAACAGGGATGCTCTGATTGAAAAAATCAGGGCATCCCATGTTGCTTTATGTACAGATGTCGGTTCGGACTTAATAACATCCATAAACTGCGCCGCTGCAGCTGAAAAATACGACTTCGTATACGCTGCCGCAGGCTGCCACCCCCACGAAGCAGAAAGCTTCTCAGAGGGCCAGTTAGAGCAGATTTTAGAGCTCCTTAAGCAGCCGAAAGTAAAGGCTCTTGGCGAAATCGGCCTGGACTACCACTACGATTTTTCCCCGAGAGATGTTCAGCAGTACTGGTTTGCTGCTCAGCTTTCCGCAGCAAAGGAAATCGGCTGCCCCATTATTATCCATTCCAGAGAAGCGGAAGAAGATTCCATGAGAATCCTTAAGGACAGCGGAGTTTTCGGACGCAACAGAGTGGTTATCCACTGCTTCTCCGGAAGCGCAGAGCTTGCGCGCCAGTACGTAAAACTGGGCGCAACCATAAGCCTTGCAGGCCCTGTAACCTTTAAGAATGCGAGAAAACCGGTCGAAGTTGTCCAGACCATTCCTCTGGAGCACCTCCTCGTTGAAACTGATTCACCCTACATGGCTCCCGTGCCCTACAGAGGCCAGACCAACACACCTGTTCTGGTAGAAGAAGTTGCCAGAAAATTCGCAGAAATCAAGGGTTTAGACATAGAAGAAGTGGCTGAAACCACCTTCCGCAATGCCTGCGAATTCTACGGTGTACAAATTCCTGCACTTTAGTCCTGATACAATTTAAGAAGCATTATGAACGCAGAACTCACAGTTAGAAAGACTATAAAAGAGCACAGCTTAATAGAGAAGGGCGACCAGGTTATTCTCGGCCTTTCCGGCGGTCCGGATTCCCTCTGCCTTCTGCACATCCTTGCAGATCTGCAGCGGAGCATTGGCTTCACGCTTACAGCCCTGCATGTGAACCACCTCATGCGCGGCGAAGCTGCAAAGGAAGACGCAAACTGGCTGTCGGACCACTGCAGAAGCCTTTACGTGCCCCTCACGGTTTCCGTTGCCAATGTCTATAAAATGGCGGAAGACGAAGGCATTTCCGTGGAAGAAGCCGGCAGAAAAGCACGTCACAGCGCTCTTAAGAGCCAGCAGGCAGCTTTCCAGAGCCCCTGCGGCTACGGCTGCATGAGCGGCGGAAGCGTTAAGATCGCACTGGCCCACAACAGAGACGACCAGGCGGAAACGGTGCTCATGCGCGCCATCCGCGGCACCGGAACCCACGGCCTTGCCGCCATGGAATA
>JAKSSQ010000155.1 GCA_024403005.1 Clostridia bacterium
GTTAAAAAGAGCAGAAGCATCCACCCTGCAAACTTCATAAACGCACTTTCCATTCCGAAGATCGGCATCGATGCAGGCAAGAAAATCGTTGCAAAATACGGCACGGAAGGCTTCTTAAAGAAGCTGGAAAGCGGCGAAGGTTTCGAGGAAATCGACGGTTTCGGCGCAGAAAAGAGCGGTTCCATTCTGGCCTGGTATGCTAACGAGAAGAATCGCGATATGTTTAACAGGCTGCTGGTTGAGGTCACCCTTAAGGACATCGCCCCGGCAGACGAAAACGCCGGCGGCACCTGCAGCGGAAAGACCTTCGTAATTACCGGAGACGTACACAACTTTAAGAACAGAGACGAGTTTAAGGCTTACGTGGAAAGCCAGGGCGGCAAGGTTGCAGGAAGCGTTTCCTCCAAGACCAGCTACCTGGTAAACAACGACACGGAGTCTGAATCTTCTAAAAATAAAAAGGCAAAAAGCCTTGGAATTGAAATAATTTCCGAGGATAAATTCATAGAAATGTTCGGCAGATAGCCGAAGACAGGGAACATATGGCTTGGACAGAAAGACAGCAGGCTGCCATCGATAAGCGCGGCACAAATCTGCTCGTATCTGCTGCGGCAGGTTCGGGAAAGACATCCGTACTCGTAGAAAGGGTACGGAAGCTTGTCATGGAAGAAGGCGTAAATATCGACGAAATGTTAATCGTTACATTTACGAATGCGGCTGCTGCGGAGATGAAGGAACGAATTTACGATGCTCTTTTAAAAGCTCTGGCTGCTCCGGACATTGACCCAAAGGATAAAGCCCACCTCAGAAACCAGCTTTCTTTAATAGGCAGGGCGAATATAAGCACTTTCCACAAGTTTGCGCTGGAAATCGTGCACAGATACTACCACGTTATCGGAATTAAGCCCAACCTTGCAATCTGCGACGATGCAAAGCAGACCCTGCTGCGCCAGGAGGCTCTGGACGAGCTTATGGAAGAAAAATACGCAGAAGGAAGTGCAGATTTTAAGGCTTTCCTGGATTGCTTCTGCAATTCAAAAGGGGACGACAACGCTCGCGGAATTATCGAGGACTTCGACAAGTTCCTGAACAGCCACGCAGATCCGCAGGAATGGCTGGAATACGTCCGCGACGGTTCCATGTTCGAGACGTACAGCGAAGATTATATTAAAAAGCAGGTGGAGGGCCGCAGCAGACTGGCTCTTTCCTACTTCGAAGCTGCCCAGGATTATCTGGCGGAAATTCCTTCTCTGGCTGCCAAGAACGAGCTGGACATTATGTTCTGCGAGGACGTTCTGGATGCGGCCTGCACGGAAGGTCTGGAAAAAGTTCTGGAGATGCTGGCAGGGCATAAGTTTAACCAGATGCGCGTCGGCAAGGCGGATAAGGCTGCCTGGGAAGCCATTAAGACGGAGGTTTCCGCCCTTCGCGACTGCGGCAAGGACCACCATAAATACATTAAAGATAACCTGATTGGCCTCACCGACCCGGGAACCGAAAAACAGCGCAAAATGCTGGATAATATCCTCGAAACGATAATTTCCCTTACGCTGGACTTTTCGGCCCGCTATGGCGAGAAAAAAGCCTCTCAGGGCCTTCTGGACTTCGCAGATGCAGAGCACTTTGCAATCGAAATCCTTAAGGACGAAAACGTCTGCAGAGAATACAGGGAAAAGTTTAAGCATATATTCGTCGACGAGTACCAGGACAGCAATGCGGTGCAGGATACCCTTATCGAAAGCGTGTCCACCGGCGACAATGTTTTCCGCGTAGGCGACGTTAAGCAGTCGATTTATAAATTCAGACTGGCCGAGCCGGAGCTGTTCCTGCTGCGCTACGACTGCTACAAGGACGGCAGCATGCCAGGCGAGGCGCTGGATCTTAACAGCAACTTCCGAAGCAAGAAGGACGTTATCGATCTGGTGAACACAATTTTCAGCCGCATAATGACCAAAGATTCCGCAGACATGGAATACACGGAAGACGCGGCTCTCGTAAAGGGCAGCAGCTACGACGGCCCTCTGGCTTACAGGCCCAAACTGCACCTTATCGATACCGCCAGCGACGAAGATTCTGCCGAAACGGAGACGGACGGCGAAATCGAAGAGCTTAAAGGAATAGAGCTGGAAGCTTTAAAAGCCGTGGATATCATCCGTTCTTACTACGGAAAGCCCATATTCGACGACAAAAAGCAGAAGGAAAGGCCTTTAAGATACAAGGACATGGCAGTGCTTCTGCGCGCTACAAAGGGCGCAGGAGAAGTGTTCTACAAGATATTTACCGAAGCGGGAATTCCTGTCTACATGGAGCGCAGCGAAGGCTATTTCGACGCGTTTGAAATCCAGGTATTCATGAATCTGCTGCGGATTATAGACAATACGAGCAGGGATATTCCTCTGCTTTCCGTGCTGCGCGCGCCGGTTTTCGGCTTCTGCGCAGACGAGCTGGCGGATATAAGGATCTGGGCGATCGGAAAGGACATGCGCAGGAGTCCGTACAATAAGGTGTTCCGCCAGTTCTCGGAGGACGGCCCGGAGGGTCCGCTCAGGGATAAATGCAGAGAATTTCTGGAGATTATAAAGCGCTGGCAGATGCAGGTGCAGTACACGCCTCTTGCAGATTTTATCTGGCAGCTGCTTAACGAAACAGGCTACAGCGTCTTTGCAGCTGCAAGTCCGTCCGGCACCCAGAGGCTTGCAAATTTAAGGGCTCTGGTGGATAAGGCCGCCGCATACGAAGGCGAAAACGCCGGGGGTCTGTTCGGATTCATAAACTACATAGAAGCGATTACGTCCAAGAAAACCAAAGTTAATACCGGCCTTGCAGGCATTCTTTCCGAGAATGCAGACGTAGTGCGCATAATGACAATACACAAGAGCAAGGGCCTTGAATTCCCCTTCGTTCTTATCGGAGGTCTTGCAAAGAAGTTCGGCGGAACTGCCGGCGGCGGCCAGGCTCTGTTCCACAAGAAATACGGTATTTCTGCAAAGCTTTCCAATCCACGGAACAGTTTAAGCTACGAACCTGCGAGCTATAAGCTTATAAAAGCAAGGCAGGCAGAGGAGAATTTGGCAGAGGAAATTCGCGTTCTGTACGTTGCGCTCACGCGTCCGAAGGACATCGTGGTTATGACGGCTGCGGTTAAGAATGCCGGAGACCTTATCGAAAAGTCGAAGGTTAAAATTCCGGAGGACGTGGAAGGCTGCAAGACTCCGCTGGCCATGCTGCTGCCCGCTCTCGGAGACGCTGCAGACATTGAAATTACAAGCAAATACAGCCTTTCCATCTCTAAGAAAGAGGCGGATTTAAGGCTGGACGATCTGGCCAGGGGCCTGGAGGAAGGCTTCGAAGTCGACGAGGCCGAACTGCCCGTTTCCGCAGAGGAAGTAAGGCGCAGGATGAACTACGACTACGAGCCGGAGCGCGATCTGCAGGAAAAGCGCAAGTACAGCGTTTCCCAGATTGCAGCCATGGAAAAGAAGGTCTACAAACGTCCGCCAAGGGTTCTGGCTTCGGAAGAAGACCAGGAAGAAAAACTGGATGCAGCAGAACGCGGCACGGCTTACCACGCAGTAATGGAGCACATTCCGTTCACGCCCGGCGGCAAGAGCCCCGAAGAAATTCAGCTCTTTATGGAAGGCCTGGCCGAAAAGCACATACTTACGCAGGCCCAGGTTAAAGCCGTTGACCCAACGAAAATCAGTGCATTCTTCGATTCCGCCATCGGAAAAGAAGTACTGGCTTCGAAGGAAATCCACAAGGAAGCATCCTTTACCATGCGCCACGAATACGGCGGCAGGCCGGTGCTGGTGCAGGGTACCATCGACTGCTATTTCGAGCAGGACGGCGGCTGGGTTCTGGTGGATTACAAGTCCAATTACATCGCAAAAGACCGGCTTGCTGCAGAGGAGCAGCGCTTGAGGGACGAATATCTGCCCCAGCTGGAACTCTACAGAAAAGCCCTGGTTTCTGCCACAGGAAAGCCGGTAAAGAAGGCAGTTTTGTATCTGTTTGGAGCAGATAAGGAGATTTCAATTGATAACTAACCCGGATTTACATCTTCATACGCATTACAGCGACGGTCTGGAAAGCCCGGAAACTGTTGTTTCCAGAGCCAAGGCCAAGGGGTTCGACGTGATTGCGGTCACGGACCACGACGGCATGGGCGGAGTGGAAGCTGCGGTCGAGGCCGGCAGAAAGCTTGGAATTCCTGTAATCCGCGGCGTCGAGTTCTCTGCGGAGTTCGATAATACGGACGGTAAGTTCGACGCTCCCGCAGGCATGGCCTACATGCATCTGCTGGGCTACGGCATGGATCCGGAAAACAGTGCGCTCAAGGAAATGCTGGAGTTTATCCGCGCTAACCGTGTTGAACGCAATTTA
>JAKSSQ010000156.1 GCA_024403005.1 Clostridia bacterium
GGCCGGCCACGAAAGTTGCAATCGTGCTTGCGAGGATAAGGAAAGCGTAGTACCTGTTCCAGCTCATGTAGAAGAAGTAGCTGCAGCCTAAAAGCCAGTAAACCCGCATTTTTTTGGGCACAATAAAGCAGATTGCCAGGGCAACCGGGAAAAACTGCATAAATTGTACCGAATTGAATTGCATTAAAAACTAACCTCGATCCCGGCCGTTTGCCAGGCTGCACGCTGCACCGACGATGCAGAATACGAAGAGCGGAATTGTGGGCGCCGAATACCTTGCGACCAGAAGGCCGAAGGACGGAATCACCGTAAGAAGCACGAACGCCAGTAGCAGAATCGCAGCCTTTAAGCTGCTGCCGCTTCCATGCTTGGAAATGCACCTGCGCCAGAAAAGCAGGATTGCGCAGCCCAGGAAAACCCACCAGAGAGCGCCCCAGGTTCCGCAGAACAGCTGGTTATAGCGCACGCATGCGAACTTTACGGTTCTGGGCATATTGTGCTTAAGATATTCGTTTAGCAGCTCGCTTGCCGCCTCGTTTTTTTCGTAATAGCACATGGAAGCATCGTCGTAGATGGCCTTAAACTCTTCCGTTCCGAAGTCGTAGAGCTTGCCGGAATGGTAGGAATCCGGGCCGGCAACTTCGTTGTTCGCCAGGTAGATGTCCATGGTGCTGTAATCTTCTATGGTTATAATGTGGCCGGTTTCTCTGTAATTAACCGCCGTGTTGACGCCAATCACCAGAGCAAAAACTGCAAGAGTTATTGCCAGATTCCGGATTTTTGCCTTTCTGTCAGATGTTTTGGCGGAATTTGAGCTGAATTTTGCGCCGCTGCCCACGCCAAGCGCCTGGAGCACTGCAGCGATTAAACCGATTACCAGCAGTCCGGAGCAGGCCGGTCTGAACAAAAACAGCACGAAAAGCACCGAAAGAATCGGGATAAGGCTCGCGCCGCTTCTGTGCCTTAAAAGCATAAAGAGCAGCAAGCAGAGCAGGAAAAGCACGTAGTTTTCAGTTAAAACAAAGCCCGGATTGGGGTGCCTTATCTTAAAACAGCAGTAAAGATAGAGAGCCGGAGCGGCGATACCTGCCAGTATCTGCACCGGAAGCTTAGCCCTTCCGCAGACTTCGCAGCAGCACATGGCCATTAAAGCCGCAGTGCAGCCGTAGACTGCATACTGGAAGATAAGCAAGCCCTTGAGGCCGCCTATTGCGATCAGCAGGGTGCACATAAAGGGAAGCCCTGGAGGCACAACAAAGTGCTCGAAAGGCCGCAGATCCTGCAGGAAATGCCCTTTATTCAGGAAATTTTCTGCGATATTCAGGTATAAATCGCCGTCGTTGGACTGCAGATAGAGGCTTTCGAAAGTGCTAAGATTGTGGCGGACCATGCAGAAAACCGCAATTGCAAAAGCAAAAATTGCGGCAACCCAGTAAATGGGCCCCGCATTTTCGTTTCTGTTGAATTTTCTGCTTTCGGTTCTTCTCATAGATTTTTAAATCTTCTGCACCGGCGAGTTTAAAGCTTCGCGCGAAGGTAGCGGTCTTTGCCGGCAAGGTCCTTAATTACCTCGAATTCGGAGTATCTGCCGCACTTTTCGCAGGTTTCAAGCAAGAGACTGCGCTGAGTCTCGTCTGTTTCCATGTAGAGCAGACCTCCTGGCGTGAGCCAATCAGCCGCCTCCACGATAATCTTTTCTATAAGGTCCATGCCCTCTTCGCCGCCGTCCAGCGCGAGGCGCGGCTCGTGGTCTTTGACTTCCGTCGAAAGGCCGTCCACTATGCGGCTTGGAATGTAGGGCGGATTGGAGATTATGAGGTCGAATTTTAGTTCTTTGCCGGCTGAATGCTGATTTTTGCCGGATCCGTTCGAGTTGGAGCCGGTTTGCTCAGCCCCATCTAAGCCATCCAGCGCGCCGAACAGGTCGCCCTGCAGCAGGGTTACGCTTTCCGGAACGTTCTGCTTTGCGATCGCCAGGGCTTCTTCGCTTATATCTGCAGCGTAAACCTTTGCATCCGGGAAGTCGTCCTGCATGCAGGCTGCGATGCATCCGCTGCCTGTGCAGAGGTCCAGGATATGGAGCGAATCGGCTGCCGGGCTTTCAGATTTTGCACTTTTACCAGCTTCGCTGCGTCTCGCTTCTGCCAGCTCTTCCAGCGCAGTCGATGCAAGGCCGCAGAGGAATTCAGTCTCCGGTCTCGGAATAAGCACTCCGGGAGCAACCTTAATATCCAGGCCCATGAAGTTCGTGTGGCCCAGGATATACTGTATTGGTTCACCCTGGCAGCGGCGCCCGGCGAACTCCCAGGCTCTTTCAACCGCAAGGCCCTGAGCCGTTTTAACCACGCTGCCATCCGCTGCTTTTTCCTCGCAGACCAGCTCCTTATTACCGTTCAGGAAGAACCAGGTCATGCCCGCATCGAGCACGTCCTCTGCGATATAGCGAGCCTCTCCTGCCGCGTTTTCCACGCCGGCAGCGGAGAGCTTTTCAGTTAGTTTTTGTACTAATTCGTGTGGTGTCATAAATGTACTGAAACCGGTTCGCCGTAAGCAAGCAGTCCGGAAATTTTCTATTTTTCACGCTCAGCCATATACTTTTCAGTAGCTTCTTCGTCCTTGATGTGGTCACCCTGCGGCGTAACCGTGCCGACCCAGTATTCCACGGGCAGGTTCGGGTCTTCGTGAGAGGGCAGAACCGCCTCTACCGCAACGATTGCAACCTCGACCATGTCGTCTGTGGGCTCCTTGGTCGTAAGCTTCTGCAGGTAGATTCCGGGCATGGACATAAGCTGCACGCACTTTCCGTTGTGGCGGCCGGTCCACTGCAGCAGCTCGTAGGAAAGCCCTGCAATTACAGGGATAAGCAGCAGTCTGGACAGAATTCTTGCCACCAGGTTGGGCCAGCCCATAAGGGAAAATACCAGCAGCGAAATTACCATTACGAACATAAGGAAACTGGTTCCGCAGCGGGGGTGGAGCGTGTAGAAACTCTGGGCGTTTGCCGTGTTCAGCTCCAGGCCGCTTTCGTAGCAGTGGATGGTCTTATGCTCTGCGCCGTGGTACATGAATACGCGCTTAATATCCTGCATTTTGGAGATGAGCGAAACGTAAACCACAAACATGCAGATACGCATTACGCCTTCCAGCAGGTTCAGCAGCACAGGATTTTCGATGCCGGAGTTCTTAAGGAAGTTCATGATCGCCGTGGGCAGCACGATAAAGATGCCGACGGTCATTATAATCGCGATGATAACCGAGAAGTACATGTAAATGGCGTTGGCCTTTTCCTTGCCGAACTTCTCGTTGAGCCACAGCGTAAGCTTGTCCTCTTCGTAGTAGGGCTTGCCGTCGGGGCCGGTGGCGCCTTCCAGCACGTCTGCCGAGTACATTAAGATTCTGGTGCCGGTCACCAGAGAGGATACAAAGCTGAACACACCGCGCAGAACGGGTATTTTCTTCCAGCCTGCAGCGGGTTTGATTGGTTCAACGGCAAGGTGGATATTGCCGTCGGGCTTGCGGATTGCGATAGCCAGGGCGCGGCTTCCGCGCATCATGAGCCCCTCTAAAATAGCTTGCCCGCCGACTTTTGTAGGCTTGGCATTAGCTAAGAATATTCTGTTTAAATCCATAATTTATAATCTCGTTTTCTTAAATCTTGCGCAGAATTCTGCGTTGTTTTTCGTGTGAGCCAGATCCAGAACGACGCGCTCCGTAGCTTCTTCGATGCCCCAGTCCGCAACTGCGCGGCGCATCATCCAGACTGCTTCCAGCTCGTCCTGGTTCATGAGCATGTCTTCGCGGCGGGTGCCGGATTTGTTAATGTTGAGCGCCGGGAAAATCCTCTTTTCGGACAGCTTGCGGTCCAGGTGGAGCTCCATGTTGCCGGTGCCCTTGAACTCTTCGAAAATTACGTCGTCCATGCGGCTGCCGGTCTCGATGAGGGCCGTGGCCAGAATCGTAATGGAGCCGCCCTCTTCCATGTTTCTCGCTGCGCCGAAGAACTTCTTGGGCTTGTACAGGGAAGCCGGGTCGATGCCGCCGGAAAGCGTTCTGCCGCTGGGGGGTTCAACCAGATTGTAGGCGCGGGCCAGACGCGTAATAGAGTCCATTAGGATTATAACATCCTTGCCGTGTTCTACAAGCCTCTGGGCGTGAGCCAATACCATCTCCGCAACTTTTACGTGGTGAGAAGGCTGCTCGTCGAAAGTTGAATAGATGACCGTGCCGTCGATTTCGCGCTGCATGTCCGTAACTTCTTCCGGGCGTTCGTCGATTAAAAGCACGATTAATTCCGCGTTTACATTCTGGGCTTCGATAGCTTTTGCAATCTGTTTGAGCAATGTGGTTTTGCCTGCCT
>JAKSSQ010000157.1 GCA_024403005.1 Clostridia bacterium
AGAATTCAATTTCTTCGCCGCCCCAGCCTCTGCAGAAACCGATTCTTGCAGGGAAAGGAGGAACGGAGCCGATTACGATATCCTTAGGTCCCTTGAGGATTTCCAGACCTTCAGCCTTTGCAGCTTCGATGCATGCATCTACATCGTCTGTTGACAGTGCGAAGTGGTTCACGCTGCCTGTTTCTGTGCTTGCAGAACCGAAGGAGAACATTTCAAGAAGACTGTTTCCTGTGGAAAGCATAGCGCCCAGTTCGTCGCCGGAGCCCCAGGTTCTAACCAGTTCCAAGCCCAGAACGTCCTTAAAGAAATGCATGGACTTTTCAAAAACTTCTACGGATTCGTACTTAAGTGCGATGTGGTGTGTGCCTTTGATTAATTTGTTCATTGTCTTTTACCTCTTGTTGTTAAATTTATTATTACCAGGGCTTTTCCGGATCCGTTGGATCCCAGCCGCGGCGGATTTCATCGTTAACGTCTACTTTTACTGTTTCCGGCTTGCCTAAAGGACCAGGCGTGGTTTCGTCGTCGTAAATTACGCAGGGGAATCCGTTAGGGCAGTTGTCGTAGAGCCATTTTACATCCGAAACACAGAGCCTTATGCAGCCAAGGCTTGCCGCTTCGCCCAGCTTATTGAATTCCTCGTACTCCAGATTGTCGATGGACTTGCTAAAGTAGCACACCGAGTGGAACATTATTCCTTTATAAATGCGGATTGCGTAGCGGCCGTAGCTGCCGTCCACCATGTAGCACCATTCATAGCGGCCTTCGGTATCAAATCTGCCGGGAATAGTTTCGTGGCCCGCTTTTCCAACGCTGCAGACCATGGCCTTTAAAGGCTTTGTATAGCGGCCCTCTTCGTCTTTTTCATAAACGGTAACGGTGTTGTGCACCCTGTTGACCGCAACCAGATAAGGCTGGCCGTTAATGCCCTTAACATCCCACAGCGGATCCTTTACCGTAACTGTAAAATCGCAGCTCGATGCATTTCCGTATTCGTCAATCGCCTCTGCGGTAACTGTATAAACTCCGCTTGTACCAAAATCCGGAATATCCCCTGAAATTTCAACGCTTACAGGGGATAAATCCCCCACGTAAACCTGGGCCTTCAGGTCGGCGAAGCCGCCTGTCATCACCTGCAGATCCTCAGCTTTTACCACCGGTGCCGTCGTGTCTTCCACCCTTATCGCAAGGCTGCGCTCCACTTTGTCCAGGCTGTAGTTCGCAGTGTATGACCCAACTTTATCCTTATAGTCTGAACTAATCAGAATCTCCTCTGCTTCTGCATTGCGAACAGCGGTAATATACTCTATTAAATCCGGCTTGCTGCCCAGCTCTGCGGTTATGCTCTCCTGCGTCAGCTCAAAGTATGGCCTGGAAGCCTGGTAAAAGTTCCAGCCCAACAGACCGCCAATAAGGAGACATACTGCACCGGCAGCCGCTAATATTTTGGTATTCTTACCCATAAACTCTCCAATTCCCGTAAATTACATAGAATATTATATAGTTATACTTATTAATTCTCAATGAAATACAAAGAAAGGGTCATATAATCATTTGATTACATAAATCTCCTGAGTTAATCCAAATTCATATTCCTTATACCGTGTTTGGACGTAACACCGGAAGACACTTCTTCTTTAGCCTCTTCAGATTCTCTCTTTACAACCATAGAGAACGGTATACCCTTCTCCTGCACAAGTCTGCTTAAACATATACGCATGTATGTGGGCAAATCTATGCCTATCTGCTCGCAGATCTTAGCAGCTTCTTCTTTAACTTCGCTTTCTATTCTGAACTGTACAAATGCGCTGGCCATAATTACCTCCAAATTCGATTAATGTCTTTTCAAATATAATACCACAACCGCAATCGTTTGTAATCATTTGATTTTGGCAATCTTCCAAATCCCAACACAAAAAACAACCCGCATTGGCTCACGAGTCGCCGCTGCGGGTTAAAAATCGATATTAAATACGAACTATACGAGTCCTTTTCTTCTGAGGAGGCTTACTACGTTCATGCATACGAACTTAGCGTGTTCGTAGGTAAGGCCGCCCTGGTAATAAACGATGTAGGGTTCGCGAAGAGGAGCGTCTGCGGAAACTTCCATAGTAGAGCCCTGGATAAAGGAACCGGAAGCCATAATAATTTCGTCCTTGTAGCCGGACATCTGGCCCGGTTCGGGAGAATAGTGCGCACCAACTGCGGAAGAAGCCTGTACAGCCTTGCAGAACTCGATTAACTGGTCTCTGGAGTTCATCTTAATGGCTGTAACCACGTCGTTTCTGGGGCCTTCTGCCTTGGGAGAAACTTCATATCCCAGCTTTTCGAACACCTTAGCGAAGAGCGCTGCGCCCTTAATTGCGTTGTTTACAGTCTTGGGAGCAACGAAGATGCCCTGCAGAATTCTTCTGGTCTGGTCGTACATGAGGCCGGAATCTGTACCCAGGCCGGGAGCGATAACTCTGTAGGAAACCAGTTCCACCAGATCTGCTCTGCCAGCAACGTAGCCGCCGCCCATTGTAATGCCGCCGCCGGGGTTCTTCATAAGAGAGCCTGCCATAATGTCTGCGCCGGCGTCTGTCGGTTCTCTGTAGTCCAGGAATTCGCCGTAGCAGTTGTCTACCATGCAGATAACTTCGGGCTTTACGGACTTGCAGGCCTTAACCCATTCTTCGATTTCTGCGATGGAGAAAGCGTGTCTGTAGGAATATCCGAGGGATCTCTGCAGAACTACCATCTTTGTCTTGGGGCCGATTGCAGCCTTAACGCCTTCCAGGTCGATATTGTTGCTGCCAGGCAGCAGATCTACCTGCTTAAAGCTTACGCCGTAGTCGAAAAGTGTGCCCTTGCTGTTACCATTGAGGCCAATTACGGTCTCCATGGTGTCGTAGGGCTTGCCTGTGCAGTAGATAAATTCATCGCCGGGGCGAAGAATTCCCAGATATGTGCAAGCCAGAGCGTGGGTACCGTCGCAGATAAACGGGCCTACGATGCAGGAATCCACGTGGAAAATGTCTGCGTAAACCTTGCCGACCAGATCTCTTCCGAAATCGTCGTGGCCGTAGCCGTTAGCCCATGCAAAGTGAGATTCGCTTACGTGGTTGTCGTGGAAAGACTTCAGGACCTTCATCTGGTTGTACTGCGCAATTTCGTCGTATGCAGCGAATACATCCTTAATTTCTTCCTGGCATTCCTCTGCCAGGTCGATAATGTCCTGAGAAATTCCGTATTCTCTCTTGAGAAAATCCGATGTAATGTTGTTCATGTTTAATTTATCCTTAATTTTATTTTTGTCCTGATTAATCAGAAGTGGGTCTCGATGTACTTATTCAGCTTCTTTTCGTCGTATTCACCCTTAAAACTGCCCTTAAAACGTATAACAGTAAGGCTGTTGAACTCAATAATCTGTCTGTATTTTAAAAGACCTGCAATAAAAGCAATGCCTGCGCATGCCCATGCATAGCCGCCGGCTTTAAAGCAGACGCCGAGAACTACAAAGAGAATTAGAGCGGAAATAATTATTCCGGCAAGCTGCTTTTTAGGCATTAAAGCTTCTACGGTTTCCTTCTCGATAACGCCGATACGAACCATTTCGTCCGCAAAAGTCTTTAAAACGGTAAACTGAGAAACCGTGTTCAGCACGATTGGAACGACGCCGAAAAAAGTGAAGAATGCAAGTATTGCTCCGCCAAGGAACTGTCCTCCGTTCATATTACACCTCCGATATTACACAAAATCCTCTATCCATTGTAGCACAGAAAGGTCCGGGCTTACAGAGAAATTGCCCATCTGCTTTACGGGGCGGGCGCCTTCTCCGTGGTCGTCGGAGCCTCTGGATACCAGCATGCCGAGCCTCTTGGCCATGTCCAGAAGGAATGCTGTCTGCTCCGGACTATGGGTCGGATAATAGCACTCAATCCCTTCCATTCCAAGGCTTTTCAGGCTTTTTATAACTCTTTCTATATTAGCTTCGTATACTGCTTGCGAATCTTCGTGGCTGGTGCTGTAGCTCAGCTGAAACGGATGCGCAAAGAACACCTTGCCCCCTGCTCCCCGAACGATTTTAATAGCTTCCTGCGCCGGAATTTTATACATGTGAATCTTCCTGATTTCCGGATGCCTCAGGAATTTTTCAGAGCGGAAAGCATCGCTCACAGTCTTGCAGGCGCCTCTTTCCACAAGAATCTGCGCGAAGGACCTCTTGCCTACAAAACCGTTTAAAGCGTGGCTTTCCAGTTCCTTCATGGACATTGGATAACCGAGATACTCGAAAATCTTCTGCAGCTTTAAATTGCGTTCAACGCGGTTAGCGCGGATAAACTCC
>JAKSSQ010000158.1 GCA_024403005.1 Clostridia bacterium
ACGTGTTGGCAATGTTCGTCGGAAACCTCACCCCGCTTCTCATCATCACCGGTACCTGCGGAATTGCCAGCGGTGAATTCGCGCTCCTTCAGCTGAACCTGCTGCAGAACGCTATGCTGATGGCAGGTATCATTACTCTGGTGCAGCTGTTCTCCATCGGACCTATAGGCGGCAACGTCCCGATTGTAATGGGTACATCCTCCGGCTTCCTTGGAGTATTCAACAGCGTTGCAGCAACCATGGGCGGAGGCGTCCTGGCATACGGTGCGATCATGGGTGCATCCATAGTGGGCGGTATCTTCGAAGGTATACTCGGATTGTTCCTGAAGCCACTGCGCAAGTTCTTCCCATCCGTTGTAACCGGTACAGTTGTACTGTCCATCGGTCTCTCCCTCATCTCCGTAGGCATTAATTCCTTCGGCGGCGGCAACAGCGCCAAGGACTTCGGTTCCATGGAAAACCTGCTCCTCGGACTTTTCGTTCTGATCATGATCCTCGTGTTCAAGCACGGAACAAAAGGCTTCGCAAGCTCTTCCTCCATTCTTCTGGGAATCATCTGCGGTTATATCGCAGCAGTTATAATGGGCTTTGTTCTTCCCAAGACCGGCGTTACACCTGACGGCGTTGAATACACAAAGGCATGGGTTCTCAACTGGAGCAAGGTTGCAAATGCATCCTGGTTCGAAGTTCCCAAGATTCTTCCGATTAAGCCCGTATTCGACATGAGAGCAATTCTTCCTGTAATGATTATGTTCATCGTTACAGCCGTTGAAACAATCGGCGACATTTCCGGCGTAATGGAAGGCGGTCTTGGACGTGAAGCTACAGACAAGGAACTCTCCGGCGGCGTAATGTGCGACGGTTTCGGCTCCACCTTCGCTGCACTCTTCGGAGTTCTGCCCAACACATCCTTCAGCCAGAACGTAGGTCTGGTTGCAATGACAAAGGTTGTTAACCGCTTTGCAATAGCAACAGGCGCAGTATTCCTCATCTTATGCGGTCTCTGCCCCAAGCTCGGTGCACTGGTTTCCATCATGCCTCAGTCCGTTCTCGGTGGCGCAGCAGTAATGATGTTCTCCTCCATCGTAATCAGCGGTATTCAGCTCATCACAAAGACTCCCCTCACCGGACGCAACCTTTCCATCGTATCCGTTGCTCTGGGCGTAGGCTACGGCATGGGTGCAAACACAGCAATTCTCGCATATGCTCCCCAGGCTGTAAAGCTGATCTTCGGCGGCTCCGGCATCGTTCCCGCAGCAATCGTTGCAATCATTTTAAACATCGTTCTTCCCAAGGACGAATAATCACGCAATAAAAACAAAGGCCGGCGCTTGGTGCGCCGGTCTTTTTCTTATATAAAAACCCGGGCCGCGTAAGGCCCGGGGTGTGAGACTTTAGCCTATTGATGGAGCATCCTGATTGCTGGGAACCTTAAGTTCCTGCTCGTCTTTGCCCTTTTCCCGGCTTTCGATGCTTTTATTTAAATCAACCTGAGGTGCTTCTTCGCTCTTCTGAGAAGAACGTCCGAAAGTTTCTGCCCAGATCTTATTTAAGATTACGCCGGCCTTGAGATCGCGGCGCGGGTTGCAGGCTTCCTTAAGTTCTTCCTGGCTCATCTTGCTTGCGATCTTTGTAAAATCCAGCTTCTTAACTTCTTCGATGAACTTTTCCGGACCATCACCGTCGGAATTAAGCATATCGATTTGATCCATGACGATAGTGTACTTGTCGTCTTTAAGAGAATTTCTTGCGGCAGTGTCCATTACGTGAACTGCAAGGGCTGTACCAAGTGCATCTGCTGCGGCTTTTGGATCGGAGAAATCCACATCTAAAAGCTGCTCGCGGCGGTTGTTTGCCAAAGCATTTGCTTTTAAAAGTAAGTTTTTATTGAGTCTTGTATCAGAAGCGTTAATTTCATTTTTGAAATCACCTTTAATCTTGGTCATTTCAGTTCTAAAAGCTCTCTTTTCTGCGTTCTTACGGTTTTCCTTTTCTAATTCAGCTTGTTTTCTGGCTTCTTCTGCAGCAGCTTCTCTAAGTTCTCTGTTATACTCCTCTGCACTCTTACCAAACTTTTTCTGAATCATGTTTTCGCGAGCCTGATTCTTCATTTCCGGTGAAAGATAAGCCTTTGTATTTTCAATTACATTGCTGCGCTGATAGTAACCATTATTAGCCTTTTTATATGCAATATACTCAATGTTATACTTGTCGCGTTCGGCAACTGCGGCATCGTATTCAGCCATGTCGGCGTCGAACTGCTTGCAGGATTCAGGACGAAGAGATTCTAATCCAATAGCCTTGCAAATACTGTCCCAGAATTTTGCCAGCCCACTTGCGGTGTTAACAGGCATATCCGGTACTAAATCCGGTTCTTCCGGTGCGATTGGTTTTTCGCCAATTTCTGCTTTTGCTGCATCTTCGTCCAGCAAATTAGCGCCATAAGCATTTGTCGGCATTACAAGAGTTGGTTCTGCATCCGGTACACCTAAAGGCATCATGAATACCGGCTCTTTATTAACCAGGATAGCTTCGTGGGCTCTAAAATCACTCAGATCGAATACCTCGCCATCCATTGTCTGACAGATGAAATGCGGGTTACCCGAAAGAGAATGCTTTAATGAAACATTTTTGCTCAGATTCTGTCTGGCCATGGTCAGCATGGAGCCGATGTAGCTTAAGCCGGAAATCTGTGCGCAAGGTGTTTCGTAATCAATTTGGCGAATAAGATGGTCGCCGTTAATCTTGATAGCTTCGCCGTAGTCAATAAGGCCTGCGCAGTCGGAAGCAAGGAAGCTCATACGGTTGTTGATGATCATATCCAAAGACATGATGTTATCGCACGCAGAACGAATCTGCTGACGAGACATACCATCGTAGCCTTCTTCCGGAATAAGCTTCTCAAACCCTTGAATTTCAGAGCAAAGAGCGATTTTTGCACGCCAAAGCGGCCACTTTTCGTAAAGCTCTTCGTCGGTAATGTCCTGAGATAATTCTTTTTCAAAGGCAACTGCATTTTTAGCAATGTCCTTATGAATCATTTCCTTCAGCTGAGAAGTAAGGGGAACGAGTTTTTCGAAATAATCATCCGGACGAGGCTTTGTGTTATAGAGCGCTGTTATGGAGTCTAAAAGCTCCTTGCTTTCTTCCGGCAGTGCAGCTCTGGCGTAAGCAGCATAGGCTGTTACTACGCGGGAATTTGGCTCGCGCTCCTTCATGGCTCTTGCTACCGGGTCAATAGCGATAGTGCATTCTGCTTCAAGTACACGATTAAAGAAACGATGTCTATTCTCCTTCTGCAGCTGCATCTTTTCGCGGTTGAACACTCTGTAATTAGGATCAGCCTTCTGCAGGACCTCGGTCATAGCTTTTTCGCTATCGTATTTAAGAGAGCTGGCTTCTGCAAGGGAATTTGCTCTGTACGCTGCCTCTACACGCTGCTGGAAAGTGTTTGGATCACCGATTCCGCCGCCAGCTTTAAATATATCATCCACAATTGTATAAAGATCTTCGCGAAGTCCCATATGTAAACCTCCTGAGTGCTTATGTACTAACTTACGATACGATTCTCGCAGTAAACTTTGTTTTACAGATATATTATTACATATTAATGGGTGCAAAATAGGGGTAATATAAAAAATATTAGTAATCTGCCCGGCAGCTGCCGTCGGCGTTTACGTATGTGAACCCATCAGCAGTCTTTTTTATGCCGGCAGCGCCGTTTTGGTCGATTCTCAGGGCGTCAATTCTCTGCTCCGAAAGCAGATCCATTACTCTCGGCGCCGGGTGACCGTAACTGTTATTACGTCTACAAGATATAATAGCGGCTGAAGGGTTCACCGCAGAAACAAACTCTTCGCAGCTGGAATAAGCGCTTCCGTGGTGAGCAAGCTTTAAGATGTCTATGCCTTCAAAGCCTTGAAATTTCAGTATTTCCAGCTCCACTTCGGAAGTTATGTCCCCTGTGAGCAGCAGCTTAAAGCCATCCAGTTCGTAGAGGCAGACCAGAGAATTGTCGTTGTCGTTATCCTTTGGAGCTGCATCTTTAACTGGCCACAGAACCTCCAGGCTGCCCTTTCCTGCCGGAATTTTATCTCCTCTGCCCAGGAATATAAAATGGTTCGCTCTGTAGCCTTCCAGAAGCTCCGGACTGCCTTCGAAAGCACAGGAAAATGCGATTGTATCTATGTCCATAAGCTGGGAAAGCTGCTGAATCCCAAGAGCATGGTCGGAGTCCGGATGGGTCACGATTGCAAGTTCTATGCCGGAAACCCCGCTTTTAAGCAGATATGGCTTTATGGCCCGTTTTGCAATGTTTG
>JAKSSQ010000159.1 GCA_024403005.1 Clostridia bacterium
TTATATTCGGTTTCTTAAGGTAGCTGTCAATGCGGTAATCCAGAAGCATTCTGTTCTTAAGAACGCCATGAACCAGCCTTCTTACGAAGCCCGGATTCTCCACAGGATTGCTTTCCAGATAGCTGTTGAGCGCAATGTTGGAAAAGGCACCGTGGCCTTCAACATCTCTGAGTATTAAAAATGCAAGTCTTCTTGCCTGATCCATTATCTGCGATTTCCTCTCATTGCGAACATTCTGAGAAGGTTTGCAATTGCTGTAGCAAGAGCTGCCACATAAGTAAGAGCTGCTGCACTCAGTACGGCTCTTGCGCCGCTAAGTTCCTGTCCTGTTCTTAAAGCACCCATTTCCTGGAGCTGAACGAGAGCTCTTCTGCTCGCATCCAGTTCAACGGGAAGCGTTACCAGATGGAATAATACAACGCCCAGGAACATTACAATTCCAAGGTTAAAGAGGAAATCTCCGCTGCGTCCCATGGCAAGGCCGATAATAAGAAGCGGCCAGGACAGAGTGGATCCGATGTTTGCAACGGGAACGATGCTATTACGAATCTGCAGAAGCTTGTAGCCCTGGGCATGCTGGATTGCATGGCCGCTTTCGTGGGCTGCAATTGCAATGCTTGCGATAGTGCTTCCGTGGAAAACATCGTTTGAAAGGTTCATAACGTGGCGCATCGGATTGTAGTTATCCGTAAGCGTACCCGGTGTTATTACAACGGGTATGTTTGCCAGACCGTTCTTGTCCAGAATGCGTCTTGCTGCGTCTGCTCCGGTAAGTCCGGTGCTGTTTGCTACGCGTAAATATGTTCTGTATGCGCTCTGAACCTTAGTCTGTGCATACATGGTAAAGATGATTGCCGGAATCAGCAGTATCATCGAGCCGTAATATCCCATAATTTAGACCTCCAGGGGACTATATCCCCGAACTATTATTTTACCCCAATACCGTTCCGGTTTCAACCTTGTGACCAAGGAGGAAAGCCGCAGAATCCATGGCTTTCTTGCCCGGCATCTGGATGGTTTTGAGCACCAGACTGCCGCTGCCGCAGGCTACCTCTATGCCCTCTTTTCCGGAAGCGATAACCGTTCCGGGAGCAGCGTTCTTCTTAGTTGTTCCCAGTTCGGCTTTATGAATCTTCATAACGTCGCCGTTATAATACGTGAACGCAATGGGCCAGCTGTACATGCCCAGAACGTGGGCAAGCAGTTCTTCTGCACTTCTGCTCCAGTCCATAACGGCTTCGCTCTTTTCCACCATGGCTGCATGGGTTGCGAGAGCCGGATCCTGGGGAGTTCTGCCTGCAGTGCCGTCCATGATCTTAGGCAGTGTTTCCACCAAAAGATCTGCGCCGAGAACGGAAAGTTCTTCGAAAGCCTGCTCGGAAGTCTTTCCTGCAAGCTGGATTTCCGCAGTGGAAATAATGTCGCCGGCATCGCATTCTTCAGCCATGTACATTATGGTCACCCCTGTAACGGCATCTCCTGCCAGAACGGATCTCTGAATGGGAGCTGCGCCCCTGTACTTGGGCAGCAGAGAGCCGTGAATGTTAATGCATCCGTACTTGGGAATTTCCAGCATGCTTGTGGGCAGAATCTTGCCGTAAGCAGCAACAACCATAAAATCCGGAGCGATTTCGCGCAGTTTTGCTTCCAGTTCGGGGTTCTTTTTAACCTTTTCCGGAGATTCCACGGGAAGCCCAAGTTCGATGGCACGCTTCTTTACGTCGCACTGCTGCATCTTATTTCCTCTGCCTGCGGGGCGGTCTGCCTTTGTAACAACAAGAGGCACTTCCCAGCCTGCTTCGACTATTTTTTCAAGAGCGGGTACTGCGAAATCCGGAGTGCCCATGTAGACGATTTTCATTATTCTTCCTCTTCGTAAACGTCGTTTTCTGTGGAGCGGATGCCGTCTGCCTTGTCGATGAACAGAGTTCCGTCCAGGTGGTCGCATTCGTGGCAGAATGCTACAGCTGTAAGGCCTTCAACTTCGTAAACCTGCTTGTTTCCGTATCTGTCCAGGCATTCGCAGGTAACCTTTTCCGGTCTTCTTACTCTGCCAGCTTTGCCGGGAACGGAAAGGCATGCTTCTTCGAAGTACTGTTCGCCTTCCATCTTTGTGATTACCGGGTTAACCATTTCGTAGAGCTCTTCTGTTTCTACGACTACAACTCTGCGAAGAACGCCAACCTGAGGAGCTGCAAGGCCTACGCCGTCAGCGTTTCTCATGGTTTCAACCATGTCGTCGATAAGAATTCTGATTCTGTCAGTAACTTCTGTAACTTCTCTGCACTTCTTTCTGAGTACGGAATCGCCTTCCAGAGTAATATTTCTTAATGCCATTTTTAAATACCTCTAAACTTTCTGAACAAATTATATAAACGAAAACGGATTTATATCCATCGTGAGGAGCTGAGCCATGCCCTTGCCCTCTTCGAATTTTCTGCGGAATGCCGCTGCCGCAGCGCTGCATTCCTTCCGTTTTCCCATAGGTGCCTTAACTATAACCTGGTACCTGAACTGCCCGGACTGCTTTGCAACCGGAGCCTTGCAGGGGCTCATGACCATGTATTCCGGCCCCAGGTTCTTCGTGAGCCAATCATTGCACAGCTTAGCCGCATTCATGCACTTCTGCTCGTCTTCGTCGGAAATAACGAAGCGGAAAAGATCGCTGAAAGGCGGATAAAGTGCTGCTTTTCTTATAAATTCTTCGCGCCTGTAGAATTCCAGGTAGTCCTGGTTTGCAGCAGCCTGGATAACCGCGGAATCGGGGCTGTAGGTCTGGATGAACACCCGGCCCTGCTCGCTGCCTCTTCCGGCTCTGCCGGCCGCCTGAGTTACCAGCTGGAACGTCCTTTCACTGCTTCTGTAATCCGGAATATTCAGGGTTACATCTGCTGAAATTATGCCTACCAGAGCTACATTTGCGATGTCCAATCCTTTAGCTACAAGCTGAGTTCCGATTAAAATATCGGTCTTTCCCTTGGAAAAGCGCTTTAAAATGCTTTCCAGCTCGCCCTTTTTCTTGATCGTATCCAGATCCAGGCGCTCTATATTTGCTTCGGGGAAAAGCTCTTTAGCTCTTTCCTCCACCTGCTCCGTTCCTGCGCCAAAGCGCCCTATAACCTTGCTGCCGCATTCCGGGCAGAGCCTTGGCTGGGGCTGGGAATGGCCGCAGTAGTGACACACGAGAGCATTGCGCTCCTTGTGGTATGTAAGGGAAATGCCGCATTCAGGGCATCTGGGTACGTAGCCGCATTCCCTGCAGGATACGAAGGAAGAATAGCCTCTTCGGTTGAGGAACAGGATAACCTGCTTCTTTTCTTCCAGGCAGCTTTCGATGGCTTCCGCCAGAGGCCTTGAGAACAGATTTCTGTTGCCCGCCTTAACTTCTTCCCTCATGTCCACTGTAATGACTTTGGGAAGAGGCGTGCTGTTATAGCGTTTTTTAAGCTCTATTTTCTTAAAAATGCCCTGCTCTGCCCTGTAGTAGTCGGGAACGCTGGGTGTAGCGCTTCCGAGAACGAGCACTGAATTGTGGGCCTTTGCCCTCTTTAATGCCACTTCCATGGCATCGTACTTGGGGCTTTTGTCGGATTTATAGGAAGATTCGTGTTCTTCGTCGATTACTATAAGGCCGATGTCCTTAAACGGTGCAAATACCGCCGATCTGGCGCCGATTACCAGTTTAACTTCGCCGGAGGAAATCTTCGCGTATTCAACGGATTTCTGCGCAGGAGTCAGTTTGCTATGCAGAACTGCTATGCTTTCCCTGCCGAACCGGTTCATGAACCTGGAAACAGTCTGGGGAGTAAGGGAAATTTCCGGAACCAGTATAATTCCGCATCTTCCCTGCGCCAGGCATCTGTCCATGGCCTGCAGGTAGACTTCCGTCTTTCCGCTTCCGGTTACGCCGAACAGCAGATAAGTTTCCTGTTCTTTCCGGTCCAGAGAGCCTGTAATGCGGTCCAGCGCCTGCTGCTGCATTGGGTTCAGACTTTTAGCTCCGTCCGGTTCGTATTCAATGTTTGCAAACGGGTCCTTAGTCTTGCGCTTTGCAGGGGTGTTTCCCGGCAAAAAGCACTTAATCGCTTCGATGTAGCGGCAGACGTAGCGGCTCTTCATCCAGAGGGCTGTGTCCACGGCTTCTTCCGTGAGCTTTACGTCTTCTTCCAGGCTTTCGACCTTTTTAAACCGCTTGACCCCATCAGGAGCCGTATTGGATTCACCGATTACGTAGCCGTCCACCATGCGGTTGTGTATGGAGAACGGAACCCTTACTTTGGATCCTTTGCAGACTTCGTCTATTTCGCAC